>VGSH01000010.1 GCA_016875025.1 Deltaproteobacteria bacterium | reverse complement strand
GTCTCTCATGACCTCAACTTTTCGAACCGCCCGGTGCGGACCCGCATGCCGGGTGGTGTGGCAGGGGCGCAGTCAGATTGACTGCCCCCTATGCCGATTCAGGTGCACTCCAGTGTGAAGCCTGCGCTCATCATTTCTCTCTGCAGCGCTCGACAGGGGCACGGCATTCCGTGCCCCTACATAACATTATTTCGCGCGCCTTGCATCTGTAACCATCTTTCCTCAGCAGCAGGCCGGACCAAGAATAGCGTGTCCGGAACAGTGCAATGCGTCAACAGGCACACTACCCATCGTGCGAATAACTGTAAAAAACATTGACATTTGTAGAGCGCCGTTCTATAAAGCTTGGAGCGCTGCTCTATAAATATCAACCCATTCAGGCATTTATCGCACAATGCGTCCCCATATCTCCCTACAGCATGAGAAACAGCGCAAGGTCAGGGTCCGCACGATTGTGCGGGCGGCTCGCAAGCTGTTTCTTAAAAAAGGCTATCACGCCACCACGATTCGCGACATCTGCCGCGAGTCTGGCCTTTCCAACGGCACCCTGTATTTCTACTTTGAAAACAAAGATGCGCTCTATGCCCATATATATGAGGAGTGCTTCCAGCATTTAAACGACATGCTTGAGCGCGCTGTCCGACCGGATATGGAGCCGCTTGAACAGATTGAAACCGCGCTGAAAACCTATCTGCGCTATTTTCTTGAGCACCGCGAAATGTGGGACATGCTCGATATCAGCTACCGCCGGCTTAATCTGCCGGCTGAGCTGATCAAGCGCTTTGACGAACAGCTTCAGCGGTCGTACCGATTTGTCTATACCGCCGTTGAGCAGTATTTCGAACGCAGGGGCCTGCCTGCACGTACTGACAGCCGCGAGCTGGCCCTGCTGCTGTTCACCAGCATTGACGGCCTGTTCTACGATTTGAAGCAGGGGTTCTTTGAAGACCCTATCCGGCAGCTCACGCTTGAGCGACTGGTGGACACGCAGATTAATGTTTTTAAGGCATACCTGATTGCATCGGCAAACGGGCGCTAATCGCAGCAGGATTAAAAAAATCAGCTGTAGCTGTAGGCCTGACTAAGCGCAGCGTGTCCGGCAGCTTGCTGCAGCGCATCGTGCCGGAACCATCCCTTCGGGATGGCATCCGGCCTGCAGTTCAGACGCAGTCTGAGCCGGTGAAGCGCCGCCCAAAACATACATTGTTTTTTAGAATAACCCACAGCATCGAGGTCATCATGAAACAAATTCGGAAATCATTTTTCCCCCCTCTGATGGTATGCATGCTTGCCGCAATGGCATGCAGTTCCGAGACCGCTGAGCAGGTCCCCCCGCCCCCGCTTGTTGAAATTATGGATATCAAGGCCGAGGATGTTGACTGGGAGCCCGAGTTTATCGGCCAGACGGCCGGCTTTCTGGAAGTCGAGGTGCGCGCGCGCGTGGGCGGCATACTGGAAAAGCGCCTGTTTCAGGAAGGCCAGTTCGTCAAGCAGGGCACGCAGCTTTTTCAAATCGACCCAGTGCCCTATGAGATCGAGCTTGAGCGCTCACGCGGCGTGCTTGCGCAGGCCGAGGCCCAGCTTGAGCGCACCCGGCGCGAGCATGAGCGCATTGCCCGGCTTTTTAAAGATAATGCGCTCAGCGAGCGCGAGCGCGATGAGGCTGAAATGGCCTTCACTGCCGCTCAGGCAGACCTGCAGGTTGCCCGCGCCAATCTGCGCGATGCCGAGGTGCGGCTCGGCTATACGCGGGTATACGCTCCGATCTCGGGCATCGTGCGCAAGGAGTCCTGCTCGGTTGGAACGCTGGTGGCAACAACCACCGAGGCAAGCCTGCTGACCACCATGGTGCAGGTGGATCCATTATATGTAAATTTCTCGGTTCCCGGCGCTGATTTCACACTGATGAAGCAGCTGAAAAACAGCGGCGTACTGCTGTGGCCTGAGGGGGAGCTTGAGGCTGTGGTCATTACCCCCGACGGCACACAGCATCCACAGTCGGGCCTCATCGTTTTCACTGACAGCACGGAAGACCCTGCAACCGCGACCGTGCGCTCAAAAGTCGAGCTGCCCAATCCTGATACAGAGCTCATGCCTGGCCAGTTCGTGCGTGTCAAACCACGGAGCATGAAGCTTAAACAGACAATTCTTGTCCCCAAGCAGGCTATTTTCGTTTCGCAGCAGGGCTCGGCAGTCTATGTTCTCGACAAGGACATGCGGGTGCACCTGCGCCCAATAACCGAAAAGCTCTCTGTCGGCTCACAGCGCCTTATTTCAGCGGGGCTGGCCGACGGCGAGCGCATTGTCACGGCCGGCTTGATGAAAGTGCTGCCCGGCCAGACCGTGCGCGCGGCTTCACATGATGATACGCAGCCCTATTCGGCTGCAGCTGAATAGGAGGGGCGCATGTTTTCGCGTTTTTTCATCGACAGACCGATATTTGCCACCGCCATTTCGCTGCTGTTCATGCTTGCCGGCGGCATTGCCATCTTTAACCTCCCCGTAGCCCAGTTTCCCGAACTGGTTCCGCCCACGGTTTCGGTTACAACCACCTACACGGGTGCCAGCGCCGAGGTGGTGTCACAGACGGTTGCGGCGCCGCTTGAGCAGGCCATCAACGGCGTTAACGACATGATCTATATGAACTCGTTTGCTTCAAGCGACGGCAAGCTCCAGATCATTGTAACATTCGAGGTGGGGACCGACCCTGAACTGGCTACCATCAATGTCAACAACCGCGTGCAGACCGTGCTGCCTACCCTGCCCGAAGATGTGCGCCGGTTCGGGGTCACGGTCAGGGAGCAGTCCCTGACCATTCTGCAGGTCATCTGCCTGTTCTCGCCGGGACACGTGTACGACACAACATTTTTGAGCAATTACGCTCTCATCAACGTTCTCGACGATCTCAAGCGCCTGCCGGGCGTGAGCGATGCCTGGCTGTGGGGCGCGCGCGATTATGCCATGCGCATCTGGCTTAAGCCCGACAGAATGGCCCAGCTCGGGCTCACCGCAGATGATGTCGCCGCGGCAGTGCGCAGCCAGAATATGCAGTTTGCCGCGGGCAAGCTCGGCCAGCCGCCCGTTGACAATGATACCGGACGAGCGTACTCCCTGATTGTCAAAGGACGGCTGGACAGCCCTGAGGAGTTCGGTGATATTGTCCTGCGGGCCAACCCTGACGGCAGCAGCCTGCGCCTCAGGGATATCGCCCGCGTTGAGCTGGGCGCCCTGACCTATGAATTCACCGGAAAGCTCGACGGCGAGCTGATGGTGCCGATCATTGTCAATCTGCGATCAGGCGCCAATGCGCTGGCTACCGCCGATGCTGTTGAAAAACGCATGCAGGAGCTCAGGCAGCGCTTCCCGGCGGGCGTTGACTATGCCATTCCCTACGAAACCGCCAGTTTTGTGCGCAGCTCCATACGCGAGGTGGTCAAGACGCTGTTTGAGGCCGTGCTGCTCGTCTTTCTGGTCATTTTTATATTTTTGAAACGCTTCCGCGCTACGTTGATACCCTGCCTGGCGGTGCCGGTGTCGATCATCGGAGCCTTCGCCGGCATGTATGCGTTCGGTTTTTCGATCAACACGCTGACCCTGTTCGCGCTTATACTGGCCATCGGCACCGTCATCGACGATGCGATTATTGTGATTGAAAATGTCGAGCGCACCATGCGCACTGAAGGCCTCCCGCCCCGGGAGGCCAGCATCAAAACCATGCAGCAGATGACGGGCCCGATTGTATCGATTGTGCTGGTGCTGTGCGCGGTATTTGCACCGGTTGCATTCATTGAGGGACTGTCCGGCACGCTGTACCGGCAGTTTGCCATCACGATCAGCGTTGCCGTATTCATATCCGGCATTGTCGCGCTTACGCTGACGCCGGCGCTGAGCGCGCTGCTGCTGAGGCCCGGCCGCGGCAGCTCGAATAGTCTATTGGAGCGTTTCGATGCCTGGTTCGGCAGAGCCACCGGCCGCTATACACGCGGGGTCGGCGCGGTTATCGAGCGTGCTCCGGCAGCACTTGTGGCGTTCTGCCTGATCGGGGCGGTAACGCTGTATCTGTTTCTGCGGGTGCCGGGCAGCCTTGTGCCCAATGAGGATACCTGTTATCTTTTCGGTTTTGCAACCCTTGATGAAGGCGCGTCACTGCAGCGCTCTGAGCAGGCCATGGACGCGTTTGCAAAAATCGCCGACAAACACCCCCTGATCACGGGCGTCGAAACCTATGCAGGCATTGACCTGCTTTCCGGCGCCATGAAAAACAATTCGGGTTCGATTTTCCTGTATATAACGGACTGGAGCGAACGCTCAGGCCCCGCGCAGACACCTGAGGCTGTCGCAGCCGAGCTGATGCAGCAGGCTGAAGAGGCCATACCTGATGCGCGCTTTATTCTTTTCCCGCCGCCGGCCATTGAAGGCATAAGCCTGGTGGGGGGCTTTGAAGGCTTTATCCAGAACCGCGGCGGGGGCGACAGCAATGAACTCGCCGATGTCATAGCCCGTTTCATACAGGCCGCCCTGGAACGGCCGGAGATTGACCGCATCGAAACGAACTTTCGGGTTGAAACGCCGCAGTACCGCGTTGAGCCTGACCTTGAAAAAGCATACGCCCTCGGCGTGTCCAAAGACATGCTGTTTGCCACCATGCAGTCAACCTTCGGTTCCTATTACATCAATGACTTTAACAGGTCGGGCCGCACCTTCAAAGTAATGCTGCAGTCGGATGCCCGCTTTCGAAATCTGCCCGACAATATGCGCGATGTGTTCGTGCGCTCCGATGACGGAAAGATGATTCCCCTGTCCTCGCTGGTGCGGCTTGAGCCCATTGTCGGCACGGATATTGTGGAGCGCTTCAACGCATTTCCGGCCGGCAAAATTTCAGGCGCGCCCGCGACCGGCTACAGCTCAGGCCAGGCCCTGGAAGCGCTTGAGGATGTCAGCCGTGAGGTGCTGCCGCAGGACTATGCGCTTGACTGGATCGGCACTTCCTATCAGGAAAAAATTGCCGGTAAAACCGCGCTCTTTGCTTTTATTCTCGCCATTATTGTCGTGTTCTTCGTGCTGGCCGCCCAGTATGAGCGCTGGACCCTGCCGCTGGCCGTGGTTGCGGGCGTTCCGTTCGCCCTGTTCGGCTCGATCGTGTTTATCTGGCTGCGGGGCATTCCCAATGATATTTATTTTCAGATCGCCCTGGTAACGCTCATCGCGCTTTCAGCCAAAAACGCCATTCTGATTGTCGAGTTCGCCCTGAAGCGCTATGAGGGCGGCATGCCGGTCGTGCAGGCCGCTGTTGAGGCTGCGCGGCTGCGCTTCCGCGCCATTATCATGACCTCCATGACATTTGTGCTGGGCTGCATACCCCTTGTGGTGAGCTCAGGAGCGGGCGCGGCCAGCCGCCACTCCATGGGCACCGGCATTGTCGGCGGTATGCTGGCATCAACCTTTATCGCGACCTTTTTCGTACCCCTGTTTTTTGTGCTGATCATGCGCATGAACGAAAAATTCAGATTGCTGAAAACGCGTCTGTCCGCTCCGCGGGAGGCAGCCGCGCTTAATGAGAAAGTGAGAACCTGATATGCTGCGATACGTTTTTTCACTGCTCCTGATTGCGCTGCCGGTGGCGGGCTGCGCTATCGGGCCCGATTATGTTCGCCCCGAGCTTGAGCTGCCTCAGGCCACCGATACTGATGCCGCACAATTTGCCCCGTTTACAGCAGCCGACTGGTGGAAGATTTTTAACGATTCCACGCTTGACCGCATTCAGACCGAAGCGCTTGCCTATAACCGCGACCTCACGGCAGCCGCAGCCCGTGTTGAGGAAGCGCGTGCGTTTGCGCGCGAGGCCCTGGCGGACAGGCTTCCCGCACTCGGCATTGCAGGCGCCGCCGGAAGAGAGCGCACTTCGCTTTGGGACGCTCCGCCCGCAGGCAGCCGCACATCTGATTTTTTTGAAGCGTTCGGATATGCTTCATTTGAACTTGATTTCTGGGGCCTGTACCGTCGCCTCGATGAAGCGGCACGCGCCGAGCTGCTGGCAACCGCGGCAGCCCGCGACGCAGTGCGCCTTACGCTTACAGCTGATGTGGCGGCCCTGTATTTTTATCTGCGCACCGTTGAGGCCCAGACGCGCATAGCCCGCGAACAGCTGGCCACGTATGACATAACGTTCGAGATGTATCGCAAGCGCTATCTGGCAGGCTACACGCAGGAGCTTGATCTGCGCAGGATCGAGGCTGACCGGCTTGCAACCGCAGCGCTGGTACATCGCCGCGAAAACCAGCTTTCGCAGGCCGGCACCGCGCTTGCCCTGCTGCTCGGCCGCAGCCCGGCCGCCATTGTGCAGGGGTTTTCAGAAGAGGGCCGCGCGCTTGAAGAACTGAACGTATTTCCGCGCATACCCGAAGACATCCCCTCGGATCTATTGACCCGCCGGCCCGATATCCGCCGTGAAGAAGGCCTGCTGATAGCTGCCAATGCCCGCATCGGCGCGGCACGAGCGGCGTTTTTCCCCTCAATTCGACTGACCGGCGGCTCGGGTTTCGTGAGCGCGGAGCTCAATGAACTGTTTACCAGGGATGCTCACGTCTGGAACACGGCAGCCGCGCTGGCCCAGCCCGTGTTTGAAGGCGGCAGGCTGTTCGCGCGCGAAAAGGCAGCCCGCGCCCGCCACGAGCAGATGCTGGCGCACTATGAGCAGACCGTTCAAAACGCCTTCAGGGAAACTCGCGATGCTCTTGTGGCCGGCACAAAAACCGCGCAGGCTCTTGAGGCCTCGCTTGAGCGGGCCCGCGCCATGCGCCGCAGTTTTGAGCTTTCACAAAAGCAGCATGCCAGCGGCCATATCAGCATCATCGATGTGCTCGACATTCAGCGCCAGGCGCTTTTAGCCGAGATCGATCTGGCGGATGCGCGCCGCGACCAACTCGACGCTGTGATCGCCCTATGCCGGGCCATGGGCGGCGGCTGGCAGGAAAGCCCCGATCCCGTTCAGGTGTATTAACAGGCTGTCAAAAAATATCCGCCTGCTGCGGTGCGCTTATAGTTCCCTTTTTTCCCGGACAGAGCACAATGGCACAGTCCTTGGACTGCCGATGTGTGTCGACACTTCAGATTGACAAACACGTCGGCTCCTGAAAAAATATGCGGCATGTGTTCGTAGTCTGCATTCTGAAGGAGTCCCTGATGATAAAGAAGTACATGGCGTGCTGTGCGCTGACGTTTGTCAGCGTAATCGTTGCCCTGCTGATGTGTGAACTGGTTATCAGGCTGACGGGTGTCGGGAGCATGACGATATCTCAAGGTGGTCTTTATATCAATGACCGCGATGTCGGCTGGGTGTGCAGCCCGAACAGTAATGAGCGTTTTTTCCTCCCGGGGGCCTTTGATGTGCGCATGGTGTGCAACAGCAAAGGACTGCGTGACGCTGAAAAAGACTATGTCAAGCCCCCCGGAACACGGCGTATCCTGGTTCTCGGGGACAGCTTTGCATGGGGGCATGGCGTGGAAAACCACGAGATGGTCTCGACGGTTCTGCAGGGCCTGCTGCCTGCTGCCGAAACCATTAACTTCGGCGTCAAGGGGTACAGCACCGTGCAGGAAGTTTTACGCCTGGAGCTTGAGGGCCTTCGCTATGATCCGGATCTCGCGCTTATCTTCTTTTGCTGGAATGACCTTGAGGACAACTTCGACGACAAGGAGCTCAGGCGCCCTGTGGCGCAGCTCGCTGACAATGATGTGCTGTACATTGCAAACAGACCTGTGCAGAACAACTTCAAGTCGCCCGTAAAACTCTGGTTCCAGGCCAACAGCAGGGCGTATGGATTCGCCCGCTACAGCCTTGAGCTTCTCGATCACAAGCTCAAGACGCGGCGCAACCGCGATATTGTCAGGGCGCAAAAGCCCAAGGCTGCACGGCGCACCGAAAAAAAAGAAGCGTCCGGCAAAATGGTATTCTCTTTGCCCGAGATATATGCTCCCCCAACGCCCGAAATGGATCGTGCGTGGACAGCGGTGAGACTGCTGCTGAGCAGGGCCAGAGACACCATGGTAAAGACCGGCGGCAGGCTTGGTGTCGTCTACGTGGCGACACGGGAAGGCACTGACCGAGACATATTCTTAGCGGAAATGAAAAGTGCGGGCTACGACCCTGATGCGGATGGGCTGGACTGGGACCGTCCGTCAAGCAGGCTCGCTGAGATCTGCGCGCAGCTTGATATACCCTATATAGACCCAACCCCTGCTTTCCGTGCTCATCCTGACCCGGAATTCCTGTTTTCAAAGCGCGACGCGCACTGGTCACCAGCCGGCCACCGACTGGTGGCTGAAACCGTTGCAGTCGCTATAGCGAACCTCGGCGAATAAAAAACGTGAGAGGGTCTGCCATGGCAGCCCGGAGTATGGGGTTCGGTGTTCAGGGTGAGATCAGCCAAATATTGGATTTACCCTGCGCGCCTAACTCCCTGCTTCTACGCCCCGGCCCCTTCTTTAACGTCATTAACCATCTGACTGCCGATACGGGTAACGTTGATCTTCCAGAAACCGGAATTGGCCGGATCCTTCAAGGTCATTTCAAGCAGATGATTCCAGGTTCCTTCCGGAAAACCGAGGTGCTTTTCTGCATTGCGTATTACCCTGGTAATTGCCTCGGGCTCGGAGATCTGCTCCAGCACGCCGTCACAGATAACCGATTTATACGACATTCCGGTTTTGACCCCGAAGTTGTCCTGCAGCCAGTAGACCGTAAAGCAGACGTTGCGGCAGGCCTTGATATAGGCCAGCTTGCGGCCCTTGTTGGCGATGGTCAGGTAAATGTCCTTGCCGTCAAAGGAGTATCCCAGCGGCACTGCATAGGCGCTTTTTCCGTCAGAAAGCGACAGCAGCCCGACCTTCTGCGAATTTAAGAATTCATTAATCTGTTCCTGCGACATGGTTTTGAGTTCAACCTGCATGGTCAATCCTTTCACGTGATGTTTGCAACAGGGTGGTAGTATACTGCCCGGGTGCGTCTATAGCATTTTCCAAAAATCGCATAGCCTAAAAAATATCGTCCGTTCACCCTGAGCCTGTCGAAGGGTAGAACGGACAACGGAGCGTACCGCAGACCCGTTCGTGGTTCGACAAGCTCACCACGAACGGCTTTTCTTCCTTTTGAAAAAAGGCACAAGAAAAAGCGTTCCTGCCGGTCGCGCGATTCAGGCGCCTTGCTCTTCCCGATCCCAGCAGGCATGGGCAATTCCTTTGCGGTAGTGAAAATAAACCATCCGGTGCGGCGTGATCCGGATGATGCGCGCCATGCCCGGCGGGAACGAGGCCGGCATCCCGGTCTTCTGCTCGAAATCATCAAGCAGGGGCTTAAACAGGGCAAATGCCCGCTTGAACTCGGCCGTGCCGTCATTAAACACATCGGCTGTGCCCCAGAGGTTGAGGCCGCGCACCGAGGTGATCGTGCGGGCCGAAGTGCCGATCCCGACCGCGACATTTTTATTATGGGCGAGGTTTTTAAATTTCTGGCCGCCTTCGCTGAAAATATACAGATCGAGCCCGTCATTGACATAGTCCACCACGGAAACGTGCGGGTTGCCGTCCGCGGTGCAGGTGGCAAGCGTTAAGGGCTGGTTCTTGGCGAGATAGTCGATTATTTCCCGCTCGAGCTCTGCGCGGTCCGGGTGCCACCGGGTTATCTTGAGCAGGCGGAAGAGCTCGCCCAGCATCTTTTCACGTTCAGCATCAGTTAATTCATGCATGGCCATAATGCACCTCCCTCGGCAAGTTGTATATACTACTCTTTCTTTAAGGCCAAGAACAAAAGTGGGCAGATTTATTTTTCCGTCTAAGCGCAAAAAATAAATCTGCCCACTATGTGTGAGAAGGAGTGCTACCGGGCGGGCGCGGGCTCAGCTTTTCTGCCGTCGGCCCACAGTATTTCTTCTGCAGCGGCGATGTCTATTTGGGCACCGCCCCGGACTGCTTTTTTCGCATAGCAGCGGAAGGAAACATGCAGGTTGCCGGGGTCTTCGGGCAGCGTGGCAGCGACAATGTGTATGGTGAGGCTGCGGCCGCTGTAGGATTTCACAGCATGGTAATAGATATTAAAAAACGTTCGGGACTGCTCTTTCAGCTCAAGGCCGCAGGCAGTTGCCCACTGTTTCAAAAGCTGTATGCCAAGCTCAAGGTCACCGTGTATCCTGCTGCGGGTAAAATACTGTTTGGCCATTTCCTCATGCGCGAAACAGGGCTTGGGCGTGTATTTTTTCTTTGCGCTGTCAGTGAGGCTTCCCGGCTGCAGCGACTGCCAACAGGAGCGAAAGCGCTCAATCTCTGTATTGGGCGGGGCGCCAAGGACTTTTTCACGGACCTCGTTTGCGAACAGCTCAACGCGCTCGGCGATCAGCGACTCCCAGATGTCAAGGCCTTTCCAGGGAGTCCCTTCTTTTGCCAGTTTCTCCAGCAGCCACAGGGTCAGAGCTTCTTTTTTCTGCAGCCGGGGCATTACCTGCCGGCCGCCGAAGGCGCCGATGACCACAGGGCGTATTTCGGGATATTTTTTTTGTATGTCCTGCAAATAGTTCCTGCCGGCGATAAGGTGCGGCGGCTTGCCCGGCACATTCAGTACCATGGTTTCATCGCAGTCGCCGCACAGCAGAAAGTAGCAGACCTGTTTACGGGCCAGCCGCTGCCTGTGGGTTTCCACGAAGGCATAAATGCCCTTGAGGGGCTTTTCCATGCGCGTTGCGCTGCCGATGATGACATAGTCATAGGGCGCAACAGTTATGACCTGTGTCAGTGGCTTCACATCAAGGCACTGATCCATGCCGATAATGTTTTTTATCCAGTAGGCGACTTCAACCGTTGACCCGTACACCGAATCGTAGACGATAAGACCTTTTTTCTGAATATGCATGCTTGTCGTTTCTCCAAATTCTAGTCGTTTTTTTTTGGGGCCGGCGCGTGCCATGTATGCGCGTTAGACCCCGGGAGGAAATCCGTAAATTCCCATAAGCTCATCAGGTATGCCGTTCTGGCGCGCCACCTTGACACCGTAGTCCTGAGTGACCATCCAGTCCCTGATAGTTGCGCGGCATTCAGCCATGCGGCCTTTGTCTCCCCCGGCCCGGGAACCGGCACTGTCGAGAATAAGGCGGTAGGCCTGCAGCGCGGCTTTGATGCAATCATCCAAAAACGCAGCATCGCTTTCCTCGAAAAAATACAGCATGCCGCACTCAGCGGCGCAGGCGCCAAGCATTCCCCGGCCTGTTAAAAAAGCCTGATACTCGGCCAGGTCCCGGCCGTGTCTTTCACACGAAGTTCGCATGGCAGTGGTAAAGGGCTCTTTGTCACTTTCTGCTGCTGCGGCGTTCTGGGCGATCAGGTCCGCATAAAACGTAATGATGACATCGCCCCCTTCCATTTTGCTTGTACTGGCCATGATGATAAGACCCGGCACGTCAGCTGATACAGGCCAGGCAAGGGTTTGCAGAAGCCTGATGTCGGCCGAAGCGCCATCAACCGATCCGCCGCACATTTCCACCATGGCCATGCCTGCCTTTTCAAGTATTGGCCCGCGCGAGCAGTGCACTTCAGCGCTCCATACGCCCGATGCCTGCTCTGTTTTCGGATCAAAAGAGTCATTGCCGTTTATTGCGGCATAAAAGGCCCTGATGGTGTCCAGCTGCCCGGGCGGGGGGAATGAAAAATCGTTTTTTACGTTCATGCTTTTTCTCCTGACTATACGTTATCAGAACTAACCGGGTTGAGTTGCTACTTCTCAAGGCCGAACATAACGGTCCGAATATAATCGCGCTGCTTTTCGGGACCCAGAAAGGTCTTGAAGACATTAACCGCGGGCCCGCCTTTATCAAGCAGGGTCGTGACAAACAGTTCAAGGCCCTCTTCCAGCTGCCTGCTCTGCTCCGGGGTCACTTTTTCAGCCCGTTCGACCATATTGAGATAGCTGTTGAGATATGTTTTGTATATTTCAAAAAGCACTTCGTCATCCGTGCGGTTCGTGGAAATGTGGATGCTGGAATCAGTGATGAAATCGTAAAACCATTCACTTACTTTGGACTGCTTGAACTGCGCTACCCGGTCCGCCCATTTTTTCACCTCACTATAGCAGCGTTCCTTGTTTGGGTCGTCGATTTTGGCAGGGTCGATGATCTCGATAACATAGACACGCATACCGCCGATGAAGATGAAATCGACTGATAGAACCGGCAGGTTGTAGCCGTAGTCGGGCCGGATCATCATTGTGTACATTTTCATAAAGTACAACATGGTCACGTCAAGGGAGTTCACCCGCGCGAGGCGATCGGCTTGCCGGCTTGACACCACATATTTCATCATCTTGAGGAACTTGGCAGGATGGAGTTTTTTGTACTCCGGCTTAACCGGAAAATCGCGCATATCAAAGCGCTGAACCAGCTCGGTGTCGGTATAGGAGGCATAGCGGGCGAACAGGCGGTCGCCTTCCTTGCGGGCTTTGATGAGAAACGGCACCGCCACGAGCACGGCAAGCACCACGATGCCCAGCAGGGCCAAAAATGCATACTTCAGTATTGTTATAAACATGTCGCCTCCCTTTCAGCGCGTGCGACGGCAGCATGTGCCGGCGCATCATTTGTCATTGAAATATTCAGCCCATTTGCTGTCAACGATCTCGAAGGCTTCCGGGGCGCGCTCCTCGACAACCGTGCGGTTGTCGAGCGGGAACATGTTCGGCCCTCCTTCGGAGGAAAGCTGACGGGTGGCATCTATTACGATCTTGCTGCTCAAAAACATTTCGCGGCAGCTTGGTTCGACCGGAATATGGATCGACTGCTTCACCAGCAGACTTGCCGGATGGGGCTGCCAGCGCGTGCCGACCGCATGCATTACGCGCGCCGTATCGGTCGGGTCAATGTCGCGGTCAACCACGATAACGATTTTTTTACTGAACCCCACCATGCGGTAGCCCAGAACCATCATACCGGCCTCGATGCCCTCGCCCGGAAGTTTTTTATCAATGCTGATTATGACTATGGAGGGCGTTTCAACGGGCGTATACAGCTTGACGAGGTTGCGCATTATTTTTTTCAACCGCGCAAAATGTGAAACGTCCCAGGGCAGGGTCAAATAGGCTCCGCCGATGCCGGGCCATATATTGTAGACCCAGGGGCTGGTCCTGCAGGTGATAGCCTTGATATCGATATAAAAGGCCTGGTGCTTGTGACCGATATAGCCGAACAGCTCGCCGTAAGGACCGTCTTCCTCGGCCTCCATAATGGGAATTTCTCCCTCAATGATGATCTCTGCATGGGCGGGGACCAGAATGTCGCTGGTCTCGCTCTTTACCAGTTCAACCGGCTTGCCGCGAAATCCACCGGCAATGGCGAATTCGTCCTCACCGAGATCGGCCAGCCGGGTGCCGCTCATCATGAAGGTCAGGGGATCGACGCCCACGGCAACCGACACCGGGATACGTTCCAGGCCGCGCTCGGCCGCCCGCATAACGAACTGGAACCCGTGACTGGGCTGTGTCAGGCAGATGCCGACCTTCCGGGGCCCCTTGACATGCAGGCGGTACGTGCCCACATTGCGGCCGAGTTCCGGGTCCTGCATTACCGCGCAGCCGGAACTGACGAACCTGCCCCCATCCGCGGGATTGTTTTTTATCCAGGGGAAACGGAAAATATCAACATCCTCCCCCGTGTAAATAACTTGCTTGCAGGCGGCCTGGGCTTTATCGATAACAACGGGCTCGATTGTTTTCCAGCGGAAATCATCCCCGAGGCAGTTTAGAATCTTGCGGGAAGCCAGGGCGTGCATCTCGGAGCGGCTCTCAGTCATCTCATCCAACGGAGCACCGAAACATTGGGCAACGGAACCGAAACCGTTGAAAAGATTGCCGACCACCGGCATGTCATAGGTCCGGCCGTTGATTTTTGTCCTTCTGACCAGAAACGCCGGCGCGGTGTCCTGCAAGCGGTCTTCCAGCCGGTAGGAAAACGCCGTCATCTCATAGCGGTCCTGGTCCATCTCCTCGATTTCAATAAAACGGCCTTGCTCCTTGAGCGCTGCGGCATAGTCTCTCAGAGAGTCAAAGGGGAATTTATTTTTTTTCTTCGTGGTCATGCTTCGTCCTCAGCAGAGGCATCTTTTTTCCAGACAAAACTGCGGAATCCCTTGCGCAGATCAAGATAGGAGATTTTAACCGGCTCGATCGTGATGACATTAAAGTTGAGCGCCTGGATGGCCTCATACAGGCCCTGGCGCTTCAGCCCTTCCGAGTGGCGATAGTATGACTGGATCAGGGCCGCCTGCTCCGGGTCGTCCTTGCGTTTGAAAAGGGAGGCCCTGCCCCAGACCTGCAGGCCCGAAGCGCCGAAATAATCCGTTCCCGAATCATAGGGGTCGTGGATAGTGAAGGACACCGCGGGATTGGCCTTCAGGTTGGTGATCTTCCACCCGCCTTCCGAGAACAGATACACAGTGAGCCCGTTGTTGAAATATTCCAGCGTGGTGCAGCGCGGCGTGTTGTCGCGGCAGGTCGAAAGGCTCAAAACATTGTGCGCATCGAGATAGTTCGCAACTTCACGTTCAAAGTGGTCAACCTCCATGGTTTCAATCAACGGGAGGCCGAAACGTTCGAAAAGTATTTTCTGCTGCGGTGTTACTTTAGGCAGGGTCACATAGGCCATGTTCTTCTCCAAAGGCTGAATGGTGCGCGATTGTTTTTTGAGTCAGCGGCACTGTGCCGGCAGATATTATAAAAATGCATATGCCGCTAAAGGTCTTTTCGGATGGCCTCCACCAGGTGGCTACCGGCATCAAAGGATTTTTTCAAACGATCCTCGGTATCGGTCGGGGACAGGGTCTCCACACCGCCGACATACATTTTCCCCACGGTTTCAACCTGCTCCACCATCCAGTCCGAACTCATCACCTCGAAGCAGGGATCACCCATGACTTCCACGAATTCATCAGGCGAGTTGCCGGTAGCGATCATAATGGCCTTTTTTTTGAAATCCGCCGGCACGCGGGACTCGGGCAGCTTTCCCGCCGCCTCGGGTGCACGCCAGGACAGGCCGAACTTTCGTTCGATGAATTTTTTCATCAATGCCGTTACTGTGCCGTGGTAAACCGGGCACGCAAAAATATAGCCGTCGGCGAGCATGTAATCTTCCAGCACGGCGGCCATGTCATCCTTGAGCGGGCAGCGGCCGACCGGCAGTTGCGGATCGTCAAAGATACACTGGCAGCAGCCAAGGCAATGCTTGATGTCCAGCTTGATCAGGTCGTAGCGCTTCACGTCCGCGCCCTGCTGCAGGGCGCCGTCGAGAGCCGACTGCATAAGACGGCTACAAATTCCGTTCAGGCGGGGACTGCCTGAAAAACCAATAATGTACATGATTAACTCCGTTGTGGTGTGGGTCGGCAGGGCTGCTGTCCGGCTCATTAAAGAAATAAAAAAGTATTATATCCCGTGACTGCTCAGCAGGTCGCGCTCAAGGTAGACCGGATCCTCAAAGCGGGCATTGGCCTTCTCCGATGTTATCCACTGGATGCTTGCGCCGTTTTCAGGTTCCTTGAGCATCTCATCAACCAGGAATGGAGCCACGGTGTCGACCGTGTCGGCCAGAATGTTGATGAGGATTTTGGACTGTTCGCGATCATCCGGACTCATGCGCCGCAGGTCTTCCAGGACCAGATCGGTTATGACGATGCCCGGTCCCATGCCCCCGATTTTTACCGGCGTGGTTTTCAACTCTTCTGCGAGCGCTTCGGTAAAATAGCGCACGCCGCGCTTGGTAGCGCCGTAAATGCTCAGGCCGGGCACGAGCATGTCATTGCTGCCATGGCCTTCAAGATTAAAAATGCTGCCGCTGCCCTGCTTGAGCATGCCGCACGCTGCGACCTGGCATCCATACATCAGGCCGACCATATTTGTGTTTACTACCGGGGCTATCAGCTCTGGAGGCAGATCCCGGAGCAGGATTTTTGAAAGGGATATGCCCGCATTATTGATCCAGATGTCAACTTTTCCGAAGGCCCCGGCGGCCGCATCCCAGAGCGCCTGTACCTGCGCGGGGTCGGTCACGTCACAGGTGCGGCCGATAACCTTGTCCGCTCCGAACTCCTTGCCGAGGACTTCAACGGTTGTGTCAACGCTGTTGCGTGAACGCGAGCTGATCGCCACGGCACAGCCGCGCTTGAGCAGCTCCTGTGCCAGGCCGAGCCCGATGCCTTTTGTGCTTCCGGTTATGACGGCAGATATCATTGTGATTCTCCTGATTCTATGGGTTAGAGGCCAAACTGGCTGAAGACATCGCGACCCAGGCGGGCCTCGTCATTCATGTACCGGTTTGTCCGCTCTTCGTTGAGCCAGATAATTCGTTTTCCGTTTTCGGTGTTTTTCAACACTTCCTCCACCAGCCACGGCGTGACCTCCTCAACGCTGTCTGCCAGGATATTGTAGACGGCCTTGGCCTGTTCGCGCTGCTCAGGGGCCATTTTACGCACGTCGTCCACAAGAAAATCCGTTAATACGATTCCAGGGCTGATTGTCCCGATCTGTACCGGCGTGCCTTCCAGCTCTGCTGCCATTGACTCGGTCAAATAGCGGCCGGCCCGCTTGGTAGCACCGTAGACGCTCAGGCCCCTCAGCACCATGTCGTCGCTGCCGAAGCCTTCCGAGTTGTATATCTGGCCGCTGCCCTGCTTGAGCATGCCCTGCAGCGCGACCTGCGTTCCGTAGATGACGCCGGTCAGGTTGGTGCTGACTACGCGCGGGATTTCACGTGTTTCCAGCTCCCAGATGGGCCGTGTGGTATTTGCGATGCCGGCATTGTTCATCCAGATATCGACTTGGCCAAACGCGCTCTGCGCGGTCTCCCAGAGCTGCCTGAGCTGACCAAGACTGCTGACATCGCAGGCCTGCGCGGCCACGCGTTTTTTCCCATAGATGGCGCAGGCCTTCTCATATTCATGCATCATTTCATCTTTTGCGAAACTGCTGAGAACGACATTGCAGCCTTTTTTTAAAAACTCATTGGCAAGGCCCAGGCCTATGCCTTTTGAACTGCCGGTCACAACAACTGTCTTCATGGTTTCTCCCTCTGGTTTGTTTGCGTTAATGCACAAAAGCTATGCGGAGCCACCGGCAGGTTATGGTTTTTCGCCGGTGTTAGCGCGCTCCCAGCGCTGGACATTCCTGAAGCCCTTCGAGATGAAATCCTTGTTGACGATGGTGATCCGGTCGATGGTGATGCGGCTCATGAGAAAGCGCTTTTTAAACGTCTCGCGCACCCGCGTGAGCACTTCCTCGCGCTGCTCAGGCGTTGGGTTTTGCGGCATCATACGCGTGGCCGCATCCTCGTAGGGTGCGAACTCGATCAGTATCTTTTCAAAATCCGGATGCTGGCCGTCAAGCAGTTCGCAGCGCCCTTTGATCTGGCAGCAGCGATAGGGGCCATCAATGCCTGCATACTCGTCGTGCCAGTTCAGGCTTACAAAGGGATTGGCCTTGATATGGGCAAGTTTTTCCGTGTTCATCTCATGAACCCCGTACAGCATTCTTCTGCCGGGATCAAAGGTCCACTCGGCCGTTGTGGAAAGGGGCCGGTTGTTCATGCTGGTTGCCAGAACATAGGTTTTGGTGCCTGCCTTGCCGCCGCCGAGAAGCTTGTTGATTTCCGCCCAGAGCTGCTCATCGCTCATGCGGCCTTCGCCCTCGGCCTTGCCGAGGTACTCACCGCCCAGCCATACCTGGGTGGCCGTGGTATTGGCGTCGATCGTCATGGTATGGCAGTCGTTGCAGGAGACGCCCTCCGGGATCTCGGGATGATTAGAGGTTACAGCTGCGGCAGCAGCAATCTCTTCGGCTTTTTTGTCGAGGGAGTCTGCCTTTTGCGCTGTTGAAATGTCGGCAAGGCCCAGGCTGACCAGAAGCGCTGCCATGAATACCATTGAAACTGTCTTTTTCTTGTGCATGATGCTTCTCCTGTTGTAGGGTGTGCATAGTAAACCGGACGTCCGGTCGGTTTTTTGTGCAAAAAATATATGCGCTCAGCCTTGCAATGCTTTCAGCATAAAATTAATCTGAAATGAGAACTGCTCTGAAAAGGTAAAATCCGGGTCAACTGAAAAAAAGGTGAAAAATGCGCCCATCACGGTGAAGTAGAGCATGCGGGCCAGTTTTTTTGAGTCGATCGGCTGAAATAAGCCGGTGTCGATGCCCTCGTTGACAATGTGGGCAAAAATTCCCACCGTTTCTTTATAAAAATCCGTCATAACGGAACGTATTTCCGCATCGCGCACGCCGATTGAGAGAAACTCAAGGCAGAACCGGTAAAAAGCTTCATTATGCACCAGCAGGCTGCCGGCCTCGCGCACCAGCATTTTAAGGCGTTTATCCGGACTTTTTTCATTGTGCAGCTGGTCTCTCAGCTGCTCGGAATATTGATTTACGCGGTAGAGAAACAGCCCGAGAAACAGTTCCCGCTTCGTTGGAAAATAGTGGTACAGACCTCCTTTGCTGATTCCCGCCCGTGAGGCGATCATGCTGATGCTTGATTCAGCGTAGCCCTTTTCGATAAAGCATTGCAGGGCTGCTGAAAAAATGTTTTCTTTTCTTGTGTCTTTGATCTTCATACATCTATCCGACATAGTAAAAATCCAAACCGGCTGGCCGGTTTTTTTAAATTGTAATTGATCATTCTGCTTATGTCAACCGGGAACAGGGAAAAAACCAGGGGCAGGGCTTAAAAAGCGCGTTACAAAGACCGGTCTTTTTCGCGCGACATGGCACGGAAGGTCTCGGATGAATCCATCAGGGCGCTGTAGGTACCATGGGCTGTAATTTTTCCGTTTTCCATCAAATAAATCATGTCGCAGTCTTTAACCGTGGTGATGCGGTGGGCGATCATGATAATGGTCTTGCGCCGGGCAAGGGCCCGGATACTGTCCATCACCGCCTCTTCGGTTATGTTGTCAAGCGCGCTGGTGGCTTCATCGAGAACGAGCACGTCCGGGTCATGGTAGAGAGAGCGCGCGATGCCGATTCTCTGGCGCTGCCCGCCGCTCAGACGCACGCCGTGCTCGCCGATCAAGGTATCGTAGCCTGCGGGGAGTTCTGATTCGATAAATTCGGCGATGTTTGCCACGCGGGCCGCCTGCCTGACGCGCTCCATGTCGATGCGGCCGTCAGACAGGCCGAAGGCGATGTTGCGGGCAACCGTGTCATCGCTGAGGTAGATATGCTGGGGCACGTATCCCAGGTTGCGCTGCCAGCTGCAGCGGTTTGTTTCATCAAGGGTGGAGCCGTCCACACACATGCGCCCGGAGTCAGGCGTGAGCAGGCCGATAATAATATCGATCAGGGTGCTTTTGCCTGAGCCGGTTGAACCCACAAAGGCGACGGTTGTATTGGCCGGAATGTCAAGGCTCAGCGCACTGATCACAGGCTCATCGCGGTCCGGATAGCAAAAGGATATGCCCTGCAGGGAAAGCGATTTGTGCAGCGTCAGGCGGTTTTCAGCGCCGGCAGGTATGTCCGGGCAGGCCGCTGTGGCGACAAAGTCGGCATGCACAACATCAAGGGTTGCTGCGCTATAGCGAAGGGTGGCGATGTCGGCGAATATCTTCTGCAGGGCCGGCATAATGCGCTTGGCTGCGAACACGAACAGGGCCAGCACAGGCAGCAGCTGCGCAAGATTTTCCCTGAGCGCCAGGAAGTACAGCACAATGCAGAGAATTCCCCCAAAAGCTACTACCTCAAGCGCATAGGAGGGCAGCAGAGAAAGGATGCTGCTGCGCGCAGCGCAGCGGGCATAGGTTGCGGAGCTTTCGGTGAAGCGGTTTAAAAAATGGCGCTCGCGGCCGAGTATTTTCAAGTCCTTCACGCCGCTCAGGGCCTCTCTGGAAAGTTTGAAGCGGTTCAAATTTTCACGCACCCGCTCTTTGCCCCAGACCGCGAGACGCGTGCGGATGAACAGATACAGACCGCCGTATACGCAGCCAAGTATCAGCACCGTAATCATGGACAGCCGGGCATCGATTGCCAGCAGAAGCGCTAGGATAAACAGGGCTGAAACCGATTTTTCCACGATTGAAATGCAGGGCGCCAAAACGGCGCGGATGACGGTTGCGACCTCGGAGAGAATATTGCGGCTGAGCTCGGCCGTGTTGCGGTTGAGGAAAAAAATGTAGGGCTGGGCAAGATAGCGCGCAAGCAGCCGACGCGCAAGCGAGAGCTCGCGGCCGAAGACAAACCGGATCTGCAGCCAGGCAAACACCGCCCTGAACAGATTATTCACGATCAGCAGGACCAGCACCGCTGTTCCCAGAAACACCAGAAACCGGTTCGAACTTTCAAAGCCAAAGCCGGTGTAGGCCATGTTCAGCCAGCGGTTGGTTTCGATACTGTCAGGGTTGGCCACAACCGCGATAAAGGGCAGGATAGATACGACACCGGCAACATCAAAAAGGGCCGAAACGAACGCGCCCGCACACAGCAGGCAGGCAAGCAGCCGCTCACGCGGGGTGAGAAGCACACAGAGTTTCCGGATGGTTTCTTTCATGAGCACGTAAGCGCTTACGTTTTCAAGGCTGCCAGGAAATCTTCAAGAATAATTGATGCTGCCAATTCGTCGATCCTGGCAGGATCGACTTTAAAATTATAGCGCGCTGATGAGCGCATGCGCTCGCGAGCCTCAGCACTTGAGAGGGCTTCGTCCTGCCGAAAAAGCGGCAGCGGCGAGAGCGCCGTCTCAAGCTTCGCGCTGAAGGCCTCAACACGCGCGGTCATGGAGCTGGGCTGATTGTCAAGAAACCGCGGCATGCCGATAACTACAACAGATATGCCTTCATCGGAGACAGCCTCTTTAATGGCGGCAATCAGCTGATCGTCACTGTGATAGGCAACAGTATCGTAGGGCCGCGGATAGGGATCACCCGGAGCGAAAATGGCAAGCCCGGTTGCCTTTGTCCCAAAATCTACGGCCAGGATTTTTTTGCCCTGCAGGTCCATTGTTTTATTTACACGGGTAGAGGTCATTACCTGCGCCAGCAGGGTGTGTTGTTGACATGTAACCGTTCAAAAGGTTGCAGGCGGTTCAAAAATGTCCGGATGCAAGGCGCGCGAAGTCATAAGGAATGAGGCGTACTTTTCGTACGCCGCAGTGACGCATGACGAGCGCAACGCAGAAGGCGGACGTTTTTCAACCGCCTGAAAAGGAAAAAACCGGAGCAGACAATAAGCCGGGTTCTGTTCCCCGCGCAAAGGCGGGGCAATGGTCATTCATCTGGGACCCCTGTTGCCAGAGGCCTCGAGCGGCCTACCCGGAAGCGTAAAAGCGGGCAGCTTTTTGAACAGCCCGTAGGCGTTCGCGCTTCCCTATTTGGCCTTGCTCCGGATGGGGTTTACCAAGCTATCCCGGTCACCCGGGATACTGGTGAGCTCTTACCTCACCGTTGCACCCTTACCCCGCACCGCAGGGGCGCGAGGCGGTCTGTTTTCTGTGGCACTTTCCTTAGGGTCACCCCCAGTCGCCGTTAGCGACCATCCTGCCCTGTGGAGCCCGGACTTTCCTCTGCAGCCCGGCCGTGGCTGCACTGCAGCGACCATTTTGTCTGCTCCGGTCACACTGTGGTTTAATTGTGGCCTGTTTTTGAAGTGATGTCAACGCATTCTGCGGCACAGCACTCAACCGGCGGGCGCTTTATTAATAATCCAGCAGGTTACTCTCAGCCCTGCGGCCGAGCGGCAATCATCTGAATGCGGGCAGCACAGCGTACGTCCAGCAGCGCATGGGGATCAATTGCGACGGTTTCGCCGTCTATCTGGGCAATGGAGCAGCTTGCTGGCTGCAGGCTGAGCTGCCGGGCCTGGATAACCGCACCTGCAGAGCCGAACCTGTCATAGGATGCGCCGGTCAATCGACCGAGATGCAACAACACCCAGCGCGCGCTCCCGCGCATGATCGCGACCTCGAAAAGGCCGTCATCCATGCGGGTTTTGGAAGAAATACGAACTCCCCCGCCGTAGGAGTCGATATTGCCGATGATCAGCTGGCACAGCGGCTGCGGGAAATGCAACTCATGCGAAGAACCGTCAGGCGCCTGGTAGCTCACATCAATGCCCGGAGCGCAGGTGTGCCATGCGCAGGCAAGTCCGATAAAAAAATACAGCAGTTTTGATCCGCCCTTGGCGCACAGCGTGCTGAATGGCGCACGCCGGCGCACGCGGTCGAATGCCGCTGCGATAGCAGCATCACGTCCCAGTCCTGCATAGCTTATAAACATGATCCGCTGACCGAAGGTCAGCATGTCGACCGGGCGTATGGGGCCCGCAATGTTCAGGTCAATGAGCGCTTCCAATCCCCCCTGGCGGAGGATTGGAAGCAGGCCGAGGCTGCGCGCGCAGTCATTGCCGGTGCCAAGCGGGATAACGCCAAGGCGCGGAGGCTCCTTCAGTCCGGCAATCCCGCGGGCAATGTGGCTTATTGTCCCGTCGCCCCCGGCCGCCACCACGGTTTCGTAGTAAGGGGCCAGGTCCCGGGCCTGAGCGGTCGAGTCCGCAGTAGTAAAGCTAATGTCGTAGAACCCCTCCGGCATCCGGCAGCGCATTTCATGTGCGATCCGGGCGGCAAGCGGCACTCCTGCGCCGGCCCCGGATACCGGATTGACTAAAAATAATATCTTTTTCATCGATGCTGTTCCAATCGTCAGTTGCTATTTAGTGCTATTCCTGATACAAAATATGACCAATCACCTTGCTGCTCACGGGTTTTCTGCGCAGCACTAAAAATAACTTAGATTACGGCTAAAGTAAATGCAGGATGCTGCACGCAAAATTCTTATAATCCGCCTAAGCGCTATCGGCGATGTTTTGCGGGTGCTGCCCGCATTCCAGGTGCTGAGGAAAAACTATCCGGAAGCTTCATTCGGCTGGGTTACGGAAGAAGCGTCGGCTGACATCCTGAGAGCCCATCCGGACATTGACGAGGTGTTTGTCTTCCCCAAGAAGGCTATCACACGCAAGCTTTCCTCTCCCCTTACCTTTTTCTCCGGGTTGCAGGAATTTTTCGCTTTTATGAAGCCGATTCGCGCCGGGGGCTATGATCTTACCTTTGATTTCCACGGGCTTTTCAAAAGCGGCATTATCAGTCTGCTCAGCCGGGCCTCCCGGCGGGTCGGATTTACCATGCCGTTTTGCCGCGAGGGCAATTATCTCTTCAATAATCTGCGTTTCCATCAAGACAGCAAACGCGTCAGCCGGATCAGGCGCAATTTAAACCTGCTTGAAAAATTCGGCCTCTCATCTGAACATGAGCGCCCGGTCATTCATATTCCCGCAGCCGACCGCGAAGCCGTGCAGAAATTTTTCCGCCAGCAGCAGATCAACCCGAAGCTGCCCATCATTGCTGTGCATCCGGGCACCAGCCCGATTACACCCTATAAACGCTGGGACCCCTACCGCTATGCGGTGGTGGCCGATACCGTGATTGAGGCCCATGCCGCCCAGGTTATTTTTACCTGGGCGGGAGCCGAACTGGACATGGTGAAAAGTATTGTCGGTCAGATGAAATACCGGGCCATCGTCGCCCCGCGCACTCAAAACCTGTGTCAACTGGCTGAAATATTCCGCTTAAGCGACCTGTATCTTGGAAGCGACACCGGCCCCATGCACCTGGCGGCCTTTGCCGGAACCCCGGTCATCGGCCTGTTCGGCCCGACCGACCCGGTTGTCAACGAGCCCTACAGCCGCACCCCCCACATCATCCTGCACGATGAAGTCGACTGCGCCCCCTGCCGCAAGCGGGCCTGCCCGCGGCGCGACTGCATGAAGGGCATCCGCGAGGAAAGCGTCATCCGCGCCATTCAAATCATGCTGGATTCGTTCAAGCTGCAGAAAGCGGTCCTGTAACCGGCTCTTGAAAAACACCTGCCTGCAGCCCGTCAAGAGCTCCGGCTTTCAGCGCGCAGAATAACCCAGCCGCTGAGCGCGATCAAAACCCCGCCGGCGACAACGCGCGCACCGGGCGTTTCACCCAGCAGCACCCCCAGCAGCACCACGAACAACAGCTCAGAATAGGCCAGGATGCCTGCATGCTGCGCCTCCACATGGCGCAGCCCCTTCAGGTACAGGCCCGCGGCCAAAAGGCCCACCATGACAGCGTAGGAGCACAATACCAGCACTGTGCCCGCTGTCATGGCCCAGGGCCCGGTCATTGCCAGCGGCAGGGCCAGGCCGGCAATAACCGCGCACTGGTATAGCATGATCACGGGGGGCCGGTACCGGCTCACCAGGCGTTTTCCCACAACAATGGAAATGCCGTAAAAAAGACCGGACAGCATGCCCAGGGCGGTTCCGGCCATGTGCGCCCTGCCGAGGGAAACATCACCCGCCAGAAGCACCATTCCCGCCATCGATATGAGCAGGGCTATGCCGGTAACGCGCTCCCATTTTTCTCCCAGCATGAACGGAGCAAGCAGGGCGGCAAACACCGGGGCGGTATAGTGGGTGATGACCGCGTTCGCCATGGTGGTCATGCGATAGGCATGGTAATAGCAGAACACATTGCCGAAGATGCAGACGGCCGAAAGCAGCAGCCAGCGGCGATGGCCCCGGATATCAAGCGAGCTGACGTCCCCTCTGATGACAAACCAGACCAGCAGAAACAGCGCTGACAGACAGGAGGTGATGCAGATGATCACGGCGACCGGCAACGCGACCGTGCGCACGAACGGACCGATACTTGAAAAAAGAAACATGGCGGCAGTAATCAGCAATGCGCCGCGCACATGTCGATTGGCTGTTTTCAAAAGCGTTCCTTACATGCTGTTGTCGATGCCGGAAGGTGCGCGCCAGGGGGAAAAACCTTGAGGGTCGGCGCATCGGCGGGCTTGTAATACCAGTCTGCTCACTGCGGCGGTATCTGCTTGACGGTATTCCAGGGCAGAGACAGGCCTTCGGCAGCCCCATCTTCAGAGAACCGAACGCCCAGATCGCCTAAGTACACTGCGTTATCTTCCAGACGCACCTCATGAGAGGGGAAAAGCGTCTTAAAAAGAGCCCGCACCTGCTCCGGGGTTTTGCCCTGCACCTGCGGCAGGGCCAGCGTGCTCAGCTGCGCTATCAGCGCATCGCGCTCACGCAGCCGGGCTTCAAAAAAATCCTCCGTGGCATTCTGGCGATTGGACCACCACCAGCTCGCCATAAAAAACACCACGGCAATAATGACAATCAGGGTTTTCTCGACCATGGCAGTGCTTTCATTACTTTGGGTTGCTGATTATTAAAATATGCACTGAAGGCTATACTAATCCACGGTGGGCGGCATGTCAACAGTGAAAGGCTGTGACAGAGGCGCCGGGCAGACTCAGCATCTGGTAGTATCTACATGCGTCCGCAGTGCCTACAGCAGGTTTTTCCCCGTGGTGGCCATGGTCAGGCTGCTGTGCTTGACACCGCGGGCGGCCTTCAACCGTGAAGCCAGCTTTTCGATATCCTTGGGGGTTCCCTGCACCACGATAACCTCAAGGCAATTATGGTGGTCGAGATGAATGTGCTGCGTGGCGATAATAACATTGTGATGATTGTGCTGGATTTCGGTCAGGCGTGCATTAAGCTCGCGGGTATGATGATCGTAGACCAGCGTAATGGTGCCGGCTACGACGTCGCCTGAGAGCCATTCGCGCCGCACCAGTTCATCGCGGATAAGATCACGCAGGGCCTCGGACCGGTTGGTGTAGCCGCGGTCGCTGATCAGGGAGTCAAATGATTCAAGAAGGGTCTTGTCAAGCGATATGCCGAAACGGATTAACGTGGACATGGAAGCAACCTCTCTTTGGCGTGCACAATTTTTTTAAAAATAGCAACGATTTCCCGGAATGTCAATAAAGACGGCCCGGTCAATCTCAATGGGTAGCAGAGATGGATGCCGGATCGCGTGCGGCAGGACATGGGTGTGTCATTCCGGCAGGAGCGCAGCGGATAGCCTTAATCCAGGGTTTTTTCATGGGTTCCGGATCCAGTGTCCGGGGTGACACTCCCTGGGTCAGGTGTGGTCTGACGCTCGCCTGATGCTTATGTTGCACCGAGACGTTTGATGGCGTTAACGGTAGCACGATTTTAAATATTTGACATATCAATGATGCTGCGCTATGGTTGTTCCCTGCCAAACAGCATCATAGAGAGCGCACTGCCATGCATCATAAATTCGTTATTTTCCCCCTGTCGGCGATTGTCGGTCAGGACCTGCTCAAAAAGGCCCTGCTGATCAACGCAATCGACCCCACGGTCGGCGGCGTGATCATCACCGGCGACAAAGGCACCGGAAAATCCACCGCCGTGCGCGCCCTGGCCCACACGCTGCCGCGCCTGCGCGTTGTTGAAGGCTGTCCATTTAATTGCGACCCGGAAAATATGCGCCTGATGTGCAAGGCCTGCCAGCAGCGCTTCGAGCGCGAGGCCATCCTGCCCTGGGTTGAAAAGGCCATGGACATTGTTGATATGCCGCTGTCAGCCACCGAGGACATGGTAATCGGCTCGCTTGATATCAAGCGGGCGCTCACCGATGGCATCAAGGCCCTTGAGCCCGGCATCCTGGCCCGCGCCAACCGCAATATTCTCTACATCGACGAAGTCAACCTGCTGGATGACCACCTGATCAACATTCTGCTTGATGCAGCCGCCATGGGCGTCAATGTTATCGAGCGCGAAGGCATCTCGCTCTATCATCCGGCGCGCTTTATCCTGGTCGGCACCATGAACCCGGAAGAGGGACGGCTGCGGCCGCAGATACTTGACCGCTTCGGTCTGTGCGTTGAAGTCGGCGCGCTGACCGACCCGGCTGACCGGCTGGAGGTGATAAAGCGCAGAAAAGAGTTCGACCGCGACTGCTGGACGTTTGAGGAACGCTTCGCCGACCAGCAGGAAAAACTAATGCAAGAGATTACCGCTGCCCAGGGATTGCTTGGTGATGTCCAAGAAAGCGCCGAGATGCTTGAGCAGATCGTTACGATTACCGCAAGCCTCGGCATCCGCACCCACCGGGCCGATATCGTGATGGAGAAAACCGCTGCCGCCATTGCCGCGCTTGCCGGCCGGACAACCCTTGAGCGCCAGGACGTTATCGATGCGGCCCTGCTGGCCCTGCCGCACCGCCTGCGCCAGAAACCATTTGAAAAAGACCGGCCACTTGACCGGCAGCAGATCGAAAGCGCCCTTGATCAGCAGATTGAACACGAACAGCCGGAACCGTTTGAGCGCAGCGGGGACGTAAAAAAAAAATCCTGACGCCCCCGGTTGCGCGTCCCTCCCGGGGCCGTGAAGCGCCGGTACGCGACACATCGCGCGGCCGCTATATCAGTTCTCGCCCGTGTGAGACGCCCCGATCAGTTGCCCTTGACGCCACCATCCGCCGGGCTGTGCGCGAAAGCGGCTCGCTTGCCATTCAGCCCGGCCATCTCATGGAAAAAATCAAACAGGGCCGGGCCGAGGGGCTCTGCATACTTGCGCTCGACGCATCGTCTTCCATGCGCATGGACCGCAGGGTGCGCCTGGCAAAAACGCTCGCCTGGCAGTTTTTGCAGCACTCCTATGAAAAGAAAAACCGGGTTGCCCTGATCTGCTTTCGCGGCAGCAGCGCTGAGGTGGTTGTAGAGCCCACGCGCGACCACAGCGCTGTTGACGGGGCTCTGGACGCCATCCCCACCGGCGGCAAAACCCCGCTCACAGCTGCTATGCTGCAGGCTTTTGAGCTTGGGGAAAAAGAGCGCAGCGCAGCCGTGACAATCGTTGTGATCTCGGACGGACGGCCCAATGTTTTCCACACCGGCTCGCTTGCAGGAGATATGCGCCTGCTGGCAGCGCAGCAGCTGCATGCGCAGCTGATTTTTGTTACGACGGAGCACTGTGCCCGAAGCCTGGGCTTTCTGGAAGAGCTGGCTGCAATGATGAGCGCTGACCATTATTATCTCGAGGACCTGCTGTGATACGCATACTGGCCCTGAGCGCCATGGACAATTCCGCTGATCTCAACGATGCCGCTGTACGCGTTCAAGCAGTTCACGGCGATATTTGCAGCGTTAAAAAATTCTATTTTAACGACTTCGAATCACACAGTGCAAGCCTTGAGCCGGTGCGCGAAGCGGTGGCAGCCGCTGATATCATCCTGATTGATGTGCGCTCGGATACGCGTCTGGGCCGCAGCCTGCCCGCTCTGCTTGCCGGGCAGAACAAGACCGTGGTTGTGCTTATAGCCGTGAGCAATGACATCTTCGCCCTGACGCACATGGGCGCGTTTTCTGGCAGCGTGATGTTCAAGCCCAGCCAGGACCGCTCCTTTTCCATCACCGATTATATCCGGGTCAAAAAATTCTCCGCGCTCGGCAGAAAGCTCTCAAGCTTGCTGCCGCTGCGCATGGTGCGCGACATGAACCGCTGGATGCTCCTGCAGGAGTATTACGCGCAGGGCGGCGTTGATAATCTCTACAATATGCTGCTCACGCTTCTTAAATACTACGGCGGCTGTGGGCAGATTAAACGCATTGAAAAGCCCCGAAGCGTGCCGGCCTGGGGCCTGTACTGTCCGGGTAAGGGAACGTTCACGGACCGCGCAGCATATGAACGCGCAAGCGGCTTTGCCCCGCAGCGGCCGACTGTTGCTGTCTTAATGCACGGCGGCATGCATTTCAGCGACAGCGTGCCGATAATTGACCTGCTCTATGAGCGCCTGTGCTCGCATGCCAATGTGCTGAATATTTTTTCAAGCGTTGAAGCCAATATGGAAGCGCTCAGGGCCTGCTGCGACGGTATCGACCTGCTGATCACCATGCAGTACTTTCGCCTCTGGGGCGGGCCCTACGGCGGTGACCCGGACGTGATATATCAGTTTTTGCGCGAGTGCGATGTGCCGCTGCTGGTTGGCCTGCGCGCCTTTGAAACCGATCTTGACGCCTGGCGCGCAGGCAGTACCGGGCTCAGCCCGATTGAAACCGTGCTGGCCGTAACCCTGCCGGAACTCGACGGCGCTGTTGAGCCGTTCATGCTGGGTGCTTTGGAAGTCGTTGATGATGGCGCAATCGGATGCGTCAAGCGCCAGGCAGCAATCCCTGAGCGCGTTGAGCGCTTTGCCGGACGCATTTTAAAATGGCTGGCCCTGCGCGCAAAGCCGGCTCAACAGAAAAAAATTGCCCTGCTTTGCTACAGCTACCCCCCCGGCGAGCACAGCCTTGCCGGGGCCGGCTATCTGGATGTGTTTGTGAGCCTTGAGCGAATGCTTGAGCGCCTGCGCGCGCACGGTTATGTGGTTGACATCCCTGAAACCGGCCTGAAGGATTTTTTTCTCTCACACGGCATTATCAACTCGCCTGTGTATCAGCAACCCGGCGGCCTCCGGATGCCGCTGGCGCGCTATGAAGAGTGGTTCCGTACTTTGCCGGAGAGCGTGCAGCAGCAGGTCATTGATGCCTGGGGGCTGCCGCCTGGCACGCTGATGGTTGACGGAACGGACCTGCTCGTGCCGGGCGCTGTGCTGGGCAATATCTTTATCGGGGTGCAGCCTGCGCGCGGGGACCATGAAAAAAGCGCCAGCCTTTATCATGACAAGGCGTTAGTTCCCCATCATCAGTATCTGGCTTTTTACTGCTGGCTTGAACAGGAGTTCGCTGCTGATGCAGTTCTCCATTTCGGCACGCACGGCACGCTCGAATTTCTGCCCGGCAAGGAAATCGCGCTCTCGGGCGAATGTTTTCCGGACATGCTGCTGGGCAGCCTGCCCAATATCTATTATTACTGGGTCGGCAACCCATCCGAGGCTACGATCGCCAAACGCAGGAGCTATGCCCTGTGCGTATCGCATGCTTCTCCCCCGATGACTGCCTCAGGCCTGTATGAAGACTATCTGCTGCTCGAGGATTTGCTTGCACAGTATGAACGTGAACCGAACGCTGAAACGCTTGAAGCCATACAGGCTGTTGCGCGCGAATTGCATCTGCCGCTTGAACCCCATGACCTGCAAAGAGAGCTCTACCGCATCAAAAGCCGCCTGATCCCGCACGGCCTGCATGTTCTGGATAAGCACTGTTCGGATTTTGAAAAACGCGATCTTGTGCTCGGGGCTCTGCAGTTTGAGCGCGAGCAGCCATCAATTTTTACGCTGGCTGCGCGCGAACTCGGGCTTGAGTGGCAGGCAATTAAACATACGCCTGAAGAAGAGCGCGTGCGCGCGGCTGCTGCACAGGCCCTTGACGCCATGCTTGACGGCGAGCCGCCAGCGTGGTGCGATGCGGACTATTGCCGATATGTCGCTGACCTGCGGAAACGTTTTGATTTCAGCGCTGAGAGCGCAGGACTTCTGAGGGCGCTTGACGGACGCTATGTGTTTCCGGCCCGGGCCGGTGACCCGCTGCGCGACCCGGACGTCTACCCCACGGGCCGGGGCATGTACGCCTTTGACCCGCGCCTGATTCCCACACCCACAGCGCAGGCACGCGGCGCGCGGGCTGCTGAAAAGCTGCTAAGCACCTACCATTCCAAACACAGCGCCTATCCCGCAACAGTCGGCATTATTTTATGGGGCTTTGAGACCATGAAAACCGGTGGCGACACCATTGCCATGATTTTGCATCTGCTGGGTGTGCGCATCCGGCACCGCGCCAGTGCGTGGCTCAAAGACCTCGAGGTCATACCCCTGCCGGAACTTGGCCGGCCGCGCATTGATGTGCTTGTTTCCATGTGCGGGATATTTCGTGACACGTTCGGCACGCATATTGACCTGATCAGCCGCGCCTGTGCGCTGGCTGCGGAGCAGAACGAAGCTGCAGAGGATAATTATATCCGCAGCCACTGCCAGAGCCGGCCGGATGCCTGCGACGGGGACATGCCCCTGCGCCTGTTCGGCCCGGCCCCTGATCAGTACGCAACCGATCTGCCCGCGCTGATTGAAACCGGATCGTGGCATTCAGAAGATGAGCTCGGGAAAGCCTTTACCGCGGCGATGAGTCACGCCTATACCGGCGGCAGTTCCGGCAGAAACCCTCAAGCTCTTAAAAGCATGCTGGGAAGCGTCGCGCTGATCGCGCAGGAGCGCGACGGCAGCGAATATGATGTTACCGACCTTGACCACTACTTCGAATTCATGGGCGGCATGGCGCGCGCAGCCGCAACCTGCGGGGCTGAAAGCGCGGATATCATGGTGGTTGACCAGGCCGGAGACGACACCGATGTGGAGGAGCTTGCGTCTGTTGTTGCGCGTGCGGCCCGCACGCGCACGCTCAACCCGCGCTGGCTGGAAGGCATGCTCGCGCACGACTTTCACGGCGGAAAAATCGTAAAAGACCGCGTGGAGTATCTGCTCGGCCTAGCGGCCACCACGCACGCGGTTGAGTCCTGGGTGTTTGACAAAGCGGCCGAGCGCCTGATATTTGACGACAGCATGCGCACGCGCCTTGAGCGCAACAACCCGTATGCGACCCAGCGCATGGCCGAGGTGCTGCTTGAGTCAAGCCGCCGGGGCTACTGGCAGGCAACCGGTGAACAGCTTGAAAAACTGCGGGATATTATGCTTGCGCTTGAAGGGGGGCTGGAATAGCTGGTTTCAAAAAGGCAGCGACCGCAAAAAAGCCAGAATAGCCTGCGCGGTCTGTTCCGGCTTTTCATCCTGCACGTAATGGCCGCAGCTCTTTACCATTACAAGCTTCGAGCCCTTCATCAGGCGCTGAGAATCCTCAATTTCGCGAATGCGGGTTTTCTCACCGCGCTCACCCCAGATCATCAGCGAGGGGCAGGTAACGGCAGCCGCGATATTCTCGTAGGTTATATACGCTGAAGGGTCGCTGCTCATGGCCTGCATAGCCTCAACCGCGCCCGGGGTATGCCGTGCGATCAACAGCGCATCAATCATTTCTTCCGTCACCAGCGATGTGTCGTAATAAGAAGCGACAAAACTTTTTTCGCGGCCCGTGCGGCTGTAAAACATTTTTGCCATGGCCCGGTCAAACGGGAAAAAAAGATTTTGAAAAAACGCCGGCGGCGTGTAATAAAATCCGGGCTCAATCATGATAAGCGCCTTGATCCTGTCAGGCAATTTCCTGACTGCGTCAGCAACAATCACACCGCCCATGGAATGGCCGATCAGGACCGTTTCTTCAAGTCCCAAAGCATTAATTAACGCGCAGACGATGTCGGCCTGAGCCGGCAGGGCATAGGATGCGTCAACCGGCTTGTCGGAAAGGCCGAACCCGGGCAGGTCGAGCGCGTAGACTGTGTAATGCGGCGTGAGCAGGGGTATCAGCTTGTCCCAGGCAAGCGTTGAGCCGCCGAATCCGTGCACCAACATAAGCGCAGGGCCGCTGCTCTGAACCGTGTAGTGAATTGTTTTACCGCCAAGGTTGATGAAATGACTGTTTTTCCCGGCGAATGTTTCCGGCGAAGACACAGGATAGGGCAGATAGGCGTAGACGATAAGCGCGGCATACAGCAGAACGACAATGACAAGGATGTTTCGCAGTGCTTTCATAACGATTGGTCCCCGGAAAGATTGACGCGCCCGTAAAAATCCGGATTGTCCGTTTCTGGTCATTCCGGCGAAGAGACCGTGTCGCAATCCATTTTTTCGTTCATTTCGACCGAAGGGAGAAATCTTTGGTTCAAGGAAATCAACTACTTAAGATTCCTCACATTCGTTCGGAATGACATATTTGGCTATTGCGACACAGCCTCGAAAGCCGGAATCCAGGAATTTCAGTTATTAAAAGAAACACTGGACACCGGTTTTCACCGGTGTGACGAATTTTTAAGGCTTTATCAAAGATTAAGGTTTATGGCAAATAGCCGGCGGCGGCTGTGTTGTGCGGGAGTATAGTAAAAAACAGGTGGGGTGTCTAACAAAAACTGGAAACGCAGCGGCTCAGGTGTCCAGTATCATGCCGCAGGCCTCGCAGCAGTAGCGGGTGCGGCCGGCTGCAGCGTCGGGAACCTCTTCAAAGTCGCGGCGCTGAACTTTAAGCGCTTCAAGGCATTCCGGGCAGCAGCCCGAACCCAGCTCCTGCGCGCTGATCGTCAGGTGACAGTGCCGGCAGCGCAGGCGCGCACCTGCCGGCGGCATCAATGTCAGCACTTCATGGCTGCAACCAGACATCATATATATCCTTTAACGTTATTGGCGCTTCTCAGACGAGCAGGCCCTTGAAGCACCCCTGTATGCCGGGACCTGCCAAGCACGTCAGGTATCGTGGTTTTATAGTAAAAAATGCTCTAATAGTGCGCAGGATCCGGGTGAATTTTTTTTATGAAGGTTGCGTTAAAAACCTGATCGGTTGACAGTGCTTCCTTCAGACGCCCCATCGTTTGCAGCACAGGGACAAACTTCATTGTCGCTTCAATATACTCCGGCGGCAGGCTGGCGCAGTAGCGCGGCGATACGGCGAAAACCTCCTCAATGAACGCAGCATCGACAGCCTTCAACTCCCCGGAAACTACAACAGCTGCGCGTCCGGGTTCCAGCCGGATCATATTGCAGGCCTGTTCGTGCAGGCGTAAAAAATCGTGCAGCAGTGCGGCTTCATTCAGCATGCGTCTGTGCACGGCTATGCCGCAGCTGGGGTTGAACGGCCACAGCGATGCCGGCGGCAGCAGGATCTTGTGCCCATACCATGTGCAGCACATGACAGCCAGCGGCGGCGTGCCGACTGCACCGGCAAGGGCTCCCTGCCTGACATCTTCGGCGATCAGATCGGCCCAGGGGTAGTTCACAACACAATCCGCACCCAGCGCATTCTGCTCAAGCATGTGCCGCAGTATACTATCATGAATTGAGCCCTGTGATGGAACGCCCAGTTTCAGGCCGCTGAACTGCTGCAGCACGCAGCGGGGGCCGGCGCAGTCACTAAGCGCCTGCATATCAGCCGCACCGGTCATGACCGTACCCTCGCAGTGTCCTCCCGCGATACACACGAGCGGTATGCCGCGCCCCACGGCAATCATCATCGGGGGAAGCCCGATATAGCCGATATCGAGCGCGCCCGCAGCAAAGGCCTCAACCATTGCCGGCCCTGTGCCGAACAGATGCCACTGCGTCCCAATGCCGGGACCGGTTTCAAGCCATCGCAATCCTTTCAGGATATGCGAGCTGTGATGCATTGTGGAAAGGTATCCGATGCGAAGCTGCTTCATGATATCACCGGCCTCTGGAACGGAGGGGAGGCTGAGCTGACGGAGACGGTTTCAGTTTGCGAAAACAGTAGTGAGCGGCGCAGGAATAAACCTGATCGGCTGCGTACCTTCTTTGAAACATTCAAAAATAGCCGGCTCCGATTTTGATTGAGGCGCATACCCTGTTTTGGGATTGATACGCTCGAACACGAGGCCATCGGGTATGCGAAATGACCGTACCGGCTCATCCGTGTAGACCTTCTGCATAAAGTCCAGCCAGATGGGCGCCGCAGCCACAGCCCCGGTCTCGCTGCGCCCCAGCGGGCGCAGGTCATCGAAGCCGACCCACACGCCGGTCACAACGTCGGGCGTATACCCTATAAACCAGGCATCCCGCACATCGTTGGTGGTGCCGGTTTTTCCGGCGCAGGGCCGGTTCAGTGCCCGGACCTTTTTGCCGGTGCCCTCCTCAACCACGCTTTGCAGCAGCGTGGTCATGATGTAGGCGGTCTGCGGGCTGAGCGCCGATACCAGCTTCGGCCGGTTGCGGGCAATTTCGACTCCGTCGCGGTTTACAATGCGGGTGATGGCAACAGGCTCGGCATACACGCCTTCAGCGCAGAAAGCGCCGTAGGCCTTGACAAGGTTGATCAGCGACACGCCGCAGGAGCCCAGCGCAAGCGACAGCCCGTGCGTGTAGTCGCCATCAAGGCCCAGCGCCCGGGCATAGCCCAATGCATAGTCAATGCCGATGTCTTGCAGGATTTTTACCGTGACGACGTTGCGCGAAAGGGTCAGGGCCTTGCGAAGGGTGATCGGGCCCATGAATTTTCTATCATAGTTCTGCGGCTCCCAGAATGTCCTGCGCCGCAGGGAGCCGGCCTCAAACACCACCGGAGAGTCGACAATAATGCTTGCGGCTGTATACCCCTTGTCCAGGGCGGCCGCGTAAATAATGGGCTTAAACGATGAGCCGGGCTGCCGCTTCGCCTGTACCGCTCGGTTAAACTGGCTCTCATGATAATCGCGGCCGCCGACCATCGCGAAAATGCTGCCGGAGTACGGATCAAGGCTGACAAGCGCAGCCTGCACCCGGCCCTCCGCATCGGCTTTCTTCTGGCGGGTTTCATAATTTTCCATGCCAAGCGCCACGGCAGCATCGGCAGCGCGCTGGCGTTCCAGGTTCAGCGTGGTTTCAACCCGCAGGCCCTCTTTATACAACACATCCGCGCCGTAGGTCTTCTCCAGCTCCCGGCGCACGAACTCGACAAAGTGCGGTGCTGCCGACAGCGTTACATTCTGCGCTTTGCGGAACTGCGGATCCGTTGCAAGGGCTTGCGCTAACTGCTCGGGCGAAATACGATCAAGCTCGGCCATGCGCTGCAAAACGTAGTGCTGCCGTTCGCGGGCGCGGTCAAGCCGGCTGTAAAAACTCGGCGCCTTCGGCAGCGCGGCCAGATATGAAGCCTCAACCAGGTTCAGCGCGCTGGCCGGTTTATCGAAAAACACACGCGCCGCGGCCTCGACCCCGTAGGCGCCGCGGCCGAAATATATCTGGTTGAGGTACAGGGTCAGGATGTCCTCTTTTGCCAGGGACTGCTCGATGCGGGTGGCCAGAATCGCCTCTTTGATTTTGCGTGTGTAACTGCGCTCCGGGGTGAGCAGCAGTGATTTGACGACCTGCTGCGTGATGGTGCTGCCGCCCTGCCGGATTTCACGCGAACGCAGATTGGCGAAGGCAGCGCGCACAATGCTCCAGAGACTGATGCCCTGATGCTCAAAAAAGCGATCATCCTCGGCGGCCAGAATAGCGTCGATCATGACCGGGGCAACTGCGGAGAGGTCAACCGGATAGCGCCGCTCGACAAAAAATTCACCGATCAGCTGGCCGTCTTCGGAGAAAACCTGCGACACCAGCGCGGGGCGGTAATCCTTCATAGTGGCAATCCGGGGCAGATCACGGCTGAAATACTTGTAGGCCCCGACCGCAGCGCCCAAAGCCGCAAGAACGCTGATCACAAAAAGGCACAGAAGGATAATGAGTAACTTTTTCATAACAACCGGGAATGCCGACGACTCAGTTAATAACCGGGCAGTTCAAAAGCATTTTCTATATGTTCGATTTCAGGGCTGCCGCCACTCAGCAGTACGGCGATAACATCAAAACGGGCGGCGCTGTTGCTCAGGCGGTTGTATTGCAGGTAGGCCTGCGCCACGCAACTGATGGAACGCTGTTTTTTCAGCGAAACCGCTTCAAGCGGTGAGCCGAAAGCGCAGCTGCGCCGTGTTTTAACCTCGACAAAAACAAACACGTTTTTAAGGCGGGCGATGATGTCGATTTCTCCGTGGCGGCAGCGGTAGTTGCGATGCAGAATTTCATATTTCCTGCTCAGCAGGAAGCGGGCCGCAATTTCCTCGCCCTGCGCGCCGATAGTCGTATGCTGCGCCATGCATGTACCCGCTTTTTTCATCCTGCAGCAGGTTCCGACCCACCCTCTCACCCCAATAGTATCAAGTCTGCTCCGGCGAAACAACCATTTTAAAACTGCGCCGGTGCAGGCTGCATTGTCCGTGCTGCGCCAGGGCTCGCATGTGAGCTGCTGTCCCATAACCCTTGTTTTTTGAAAAATGATAGGCAGGAAACAGGCGATCGTATTTTTCCATGATGGCGTCGCGCACAACCTTGGCCACAATTGAGGCTGCCCCGATAACCAGGCTTTTCTGGTCACCCCGCGTAATTGCCGCGTGCGGCAAAGGGCCCGGCACACCATGGGGCCCGTCAATAAGCAGATAGTCCGGGACGGGATCAAGCGCGAGCACGGCCGTGCGCATGGCAAGCAGGCTGGCCTGCAGGATGTTGATGCGGTCGATGTCGCACGCTTCAACCGCGGCCCAGTTCCAGCTGACGGCAGCGCCGGTGATAATCCCGAAGAGTTCGGCGCGCGCGCGGGCTGATAACTTTTTCGAGTCTTTGATGCCGGGATGGTGCCAGCCGGGAGGCAGAATCACGGCCGCGGCTACGACCGGACCGGCGAGCGGGCCCCGGCCGGCCTCATCCGTACCGGCCACATGGCGATAGCCTTCTGCATAGAGCAGGCGCTCAGGCTGCGGCATGGTTTTCAGGCGGCCGGCAAGTTCAGGCATAGGGCTCGGAACTGATGGGGTCATACAGGCCGTCACATAACCGTTATGGAGCAGGTAAACAGGGGTTCATCGACAGACAGCACAGGTCATAGTTCTGATCGTGCCTTGCAACATGCTGGCGGTAATAGTCCCGCGGCCGGCTGAGGAGAGGTGTGTCAGATATGCCAAAGCAAAACTGCTGTTGCATGATAAAATATATACGGCGAACGGACCCGTTGAGTCAACTGAAAAGGGCTGCCCAGACCAGGCTTCACGTACGGTTATGAAGTGCAACGGGTTCAACAGCGCTCACCTCCTGCACATGAACACGCTGTAGCTCAGACGGGTTTTTCCCCCGGCAGGGTACCCTTGCACTCCGGATACCCCGTGCAGCCCCAAAACGACCGGCCCGCGCTTTTGCCCGTGCGGGCGGTTCGCAGGGCCATTGGCTTTCCGCAGAGCTTGCAGGCCGGGGCATGTGTGTCCGAAGAATCCGTTAGATGTTTTATAACTTTTTTTTCGGAACTGCGGTCTGCCGCCGGCTGATGGCTGCCGCAGCTCTGACTGTTACAACTAGGCTCCCGTGCGGTCGCCTGCCGGGCAAGCAGATAATCGACCTGATCGATCAGACAGATACGCGCATTGGCAGCAACTGCAGGGTCTTTGTGCTCAAGCCAGGCAGCATATGCCACAGGATCAAGCGCCGCCGAGTTCTCATGCTTGATCTCTACGTTGCGCACGGCCTGCGCTTCACTGCCGTCCTTAGGCCACGTACGCAGTTTCCGCTGCCGCAAAAAGTCTTCATAGTCCAGCAGTAATTCATCAAGACTGTTGCGCGCCGCATTGGTCAAATGCACTGCTGTTGTGCTGTCGGCTGCAGCCGCGCGGCTGCTCTCGGCGATATACTGCCTTCCGCTGCGCGCTGCCTGCACCATCCGGTCATGCGTGCGCGAACTGCGGTCAATTAACCGGTCGCAGAACGAAACCGTGGCGTCATAGATGATCGTTGCGAGCTGAAAGCTCCGCAGCCTGCGATACCCGTCGTCTGGCCTTGGCCGGTTTTCTCTCAAGGTCTCTGTGGTGGGGGTGGTGTTCTCTGTGGTATCCATGCATCCTCCGCATTAAATAATTACGCAACACTGCTGTTAGTCGCAAAGCAGGGGATTTTATTCCATTGCTGACAATTTTTTAAAAAACATCCGGCCGATTTGACGTATCCGGCCCATACCATATTTTGCCTGTCCCAGTCGGGTCGTATGTGCACGCCCGATTGGAGTGATGTTTGCACGATAAAGACCGGCTTCAGAATCGAACTGAACAGCGCAACGTGCGGGTTGCGCCCAACGGATTTGAAGTCCGCGGCCATCACCAGACAGCGTAACCGGTCAAGCACATGACGGCCACTCTATCACAGACATTTTTTCATAAGCGAATTGATAATTTAAATAGCGGTCGAGAAGTTTGGGCTGATTGTCTATGGCGGGACACAAAAAAATAAGGGCTTTGAAGGAAGATTGCATGCGTGGATTTTGCAGTTTGCAGGGTGCTCCATGCGCACCATTTCTACCCGTTTTGCCTCCCGGCAAAGGCAAACAGGCTGTTTAAAAGCCCCCCGTATGCAAGGCGCACGAAGTCATGAGGAATGAGGCGTACTGTTGCGTACGCCGCAGTGACGAATGACGAGCGCAACGCAGCCCTTCGGCGATGCTCAGGGCCGTGAGCCTGTCGAACGGCAGACGGGGGCTTTTCAACAGCCTGACTCAGCTCAGCGCATCAAACAGTCCCGAGCTGCGCTCGATCCTGCTGATGATTGCCGCGCGCAGCACGGCCGGGTCGGCCCACACGTCGATGCGCGTTCTCACGCGCGTCAGGCCGGTATAGACAAGCTCGCGCGTGAGAAGAGGGCTCATGCGATCAGGCAGCAGCAGGAGCGCGCGGTCGAACTCGGCGCCCTGGGCCTTGTGCACGGTTATGGCGTAAGCTGTTTCACAGGCTGAGAGCTGATCAGGGCTGAATTCACGCAGGCCGTGTGCTGCGTCCGCGAAGCATACGCGAAGCGCCTCGCCTTTCTCCCGCGCAAAAGCAATGCCGATATCACCGTTATTGAGCCGCAGCTGGTAATTGTTGCGCGTGATCATAATCGGCCGGCCGTGATACCAGGGGCCGGTTTTTGCGATCAGCCCTTCAGCAACAAGCGCTGCTTCAACAAGCGCGTTCAGGGCCTGCACGCCGAAGGGTCCTTCGCGCAGCGCGCACATGATCCGGAACCGCTCAAAGAGCGCAAGCGCTTCAAGCGGATCAGTGCAGTAAAGATACTCCCTGAAACCCGTAACCACTCCTGCATGCAGGGCTGCAGCAAGAGATCCTGCTGCAGGGAGCGCGCTCCAGCCGATGTCATCCCCGCCTGCGGGATCAAGAAGTGCCAGGGCTGCGTCCGCATCGCCTGAGGTTACAGAACGGCTGAGCCGGGCTATGCCGCTCTCGGAAGAGAAGCGGTAATTGATCGTAAGCTCGTTCAAACAGTCAACAAGTGCGCCCGCGCCCTGCTGAACCGCGGCCTCATCCGGCAGACGCTGGCCTGCTGCGGCAAAGCCTCTCAGAAATTCCGCGCTGTAGCGCTCGCATGATCCCGCCCGGTACACATCACCCAGCACTGAGCCGGGTGCAACCGAGGCAAGCTGATTGTAATCGCCCAGCAGCAGCAATCGCGCATCAGGTGCGAGCGCCTCAAGCAGGCAGGCCATGAGCGGCAGATCGACCATGGAGGCTTCATCAACCACCACGATGTCGGCCGGCAGCGTGCGGCCCTGCGTGTAGCGCCCATCAGGCCGCCGGGGATGCAGGCCGAGCAGCCGGTGCAGGGTCACGGCTTCGCCGGCAATAGCCTCTCGTATCTCAGGTGCGGTGTTGAGCCCGGGAAGCGTTCCTGCAATGGCCCTTTGCAGGCGCTCGGCTGCCTTGCCCGTGGGTGCGGCCAGGGCAAGGCGACGACCCTGACCCGGCTGCTCAAGCAGCAGGGCCAGGATGCGCGCTGCCGTGGTGGTCTTGCCCGTGCCGGGTCCGCCGCAGATAACGCACAGGGGCTTAACAGCCGCACTGAAGGCTGCCAGGCGCAACCGCACATCCGCCTGCGGCGGAAACAGGCGCGCAAAGCTGTGCGCGAGCGCTTCCGCATCAGCCATGATCGTGCGGCCGGAGCGCGCGATGATATGCGCGGCTGCCTGCTGCTCGCGGCGATACATGCGGTACAAATACAGCCGGCCATGCCCGTCAAGAATCAGCGGCCGTATGTCACCGGGCGCGCCCACGCATCCGGAATTCTCAAGCAGGCTGCGCCACACATCCGGCTGCGGGTATACAGCCGGAACTTCCGCGAGCGTGTCAAGCTGAGAGCCGCCGATTTCGTTCAAATCAAGGCATACATGCCCCATGCGCGAAGACCTGCTTGCAAGAGCTGCCGCCAGCATGACGGATTCGTCCGCGCAGCCGGCAAGCTGCGCTATGGAGCGCGCGAAATAATAATCAAGCGGCTCCAGATACCCGCGCTCATACAGTGTTGCAGCTGTAACGGGTGCGTCAGCTCGCATGCGCCTCTCCCGTGTCGATCAGGGCCTGTGCCATGGCCTGCATGAAGCCGTATTCAGGCCGGTCGTAAAACACGCCGCAGTCAGGATCGCTGTCTTCGCGCAGCCCGCGCAAAAAAACGTAGAACACGCCGCCGAAATGCTTCTCATAGTCATAGCCGCTCATGCGGCAGCCAAGCCAGGCATGCAGGGCCAGGGCATAGAGATGATACTGCAGGATATAGTAATCGCGCGCCATGACAGCTCCAAGACGCTCTCTGCAATAGCTCTCCTGATCGCTGCCCAGCAGGTTTGATTTCCAGTCGATCAGGTAAAAACGGCCGTCGTGTTCAAACACAAGATCGATAAAGCCTTTTAAAAACCCGTGCACCGGGGAAAACACCAGGCGGCCGAGCGTGTCGGCAAAGGCCGCCGGCACATGCGCGATGCGCCGGCGGCTGAAAAGCTCCTGCAGGCTGCGGCTGGATGTGTGTTTGAGCGGCAGATGAAAACCCATTTCGCTCACGCGGCGCTCAGGCTCGGTATCGGCCAGGCAAAACGTGCCGAACGGGGTCGATAAAGGCTGCACAGCGCTGCGGCAGACCATGTCGATGACAGCGCTGGCCAGGGCATGGTCGAGCTGATGGGCTGCAAGGGTTTCTGCCACAAGGCTTTCAAGCTCGGGGCTGGGGGTGCGCGCAAACGTGAAACGCTCAAGCACAGCATGCAGCATGGTGCCGGTATGGGCGCCTGGCGGCACAACAGGCGCCTGGTGCGGGGCGGCAGGCGCCTGTAGCGGCTCGCTGACATGTGCGTCGCTGTCGCGCTCCTGCACCTCGGCCTCATGCGCGCGGCCGGATACAAGCGCGGAAAAGCTCGTTATGCGCCAGGGCATATGGATACGGCCCGCAAATGTCCGGCAGGCGAGATCCATCGCCAGCTCCTTTGCGGGCAGCGGGCCTGAAGCACCTGACGGCTGCACGCGGCATACCTCGATGCATTCGGGAGCCTGCGCAGCCAGCCGCTGCATTTCCTCAAAAATATCAGCGTCGCTGAGCTCAAAAAACCGCTGCTCAAGCTCGGCAAGTACGGGGGGGCCTGCCATATCGCGGTTGTGAAGAAGCCAGGCCGGGGCTGAGGTGCCGGCGCCGGGCAGCGCACCCCAGTACAGGCAGCAGCGCCTGCGCGCACGGGTCAGGGCCACATACAGCAGGCGCAGGTTTTCAGCCAGCTCCTCGGTTTCAGCCTGCAGGCGGTGCTCCTCGATCAGGACGGAGCCCAGATCAAGCGCGCGCACGCCGTGTTCCTCATGGTAGACAAATCCTGCTCCGGTAACTTTTGACCCGCCCCAGGTAAAGGGGCAGAACACGATTTCGAATTCAAGGCCCTTGCTCTTGAACATGGTCATGATACGCACGGCCCGGCGATCACTTTCAAGCCGCAGCAGATTGGCTTCGCTGTCCTCTTCCGGCTGGCTGAGCTGGCGGGTGAACCAGCGCTGCAGCTCCCACATACCTGATCCGGCCCGGGTGCTGCGCTCCTGCAGCAGCTCGGCCAGATGCAGCACATTGGTAATGCTGCGCTCGCCTGCCGGCAGGCCCGCGAGCCGGGGCAGCACATTGTATGCCAGCAGCACCCCTCGCAGCATGGCGGAAAACCCCCCGGCGCTCCACAGCCGGTTGAAACGCACGAAGCGCTCAAGCTCGCTCATCCATTGCGCGGCGTCTGCATCAAGGGCCTGCAGCCGGCCGGCCGTGCAGCCCAGAAGCCGGGTTGCAAGCGCCGAGCGCACCATACGCGCGTTGTCCGGGGCCGCAACACCTGCGAGCACCAGGGCCATGTCGGCTGCTTCAGGGGATGCGAACACATTGCCGCTGTTTTGAACGATGCACGCAATGCCGTGTGAGCGCAGGGCTGTTTGCACCATGCGCGCCTGGCTGTGCGTTCTGACCAGCACGGCAATATCTGCGGGCTCAACCACACGGCCATCCAGCGTCGCATTTCCGTCAAGCAGGACGGCGATCTCACGTGCCATATCTGCACAGATCGCTGCCCGGGCCTGCGGTGTAAGCAGGGCACCTTTTTTACTGTTGCGCTCTTTCCCGCAGTCAAGCAGGCGCACCTGCAGCGGGGCTGTGCCTGTGCCCCTGATCATGAGCGGAGCACGCGCGGTGCCTGCCGGTTGCACCGGCACAAAGGGTATCTGGTCAAACACGAACGCGGACGCATGCCGGGAAAACAGCAGCTCAAGCGCGCGGATCAATCCCGGAGTTGAGCGCCAGTTGGTCGTCAGGGTCTGTTGTGTGCCTGCATCGGCCGCTGCCGTCAGATAGGTGAACACGTCGGCGCTGCGGAAACTGTAGATAGCCTGTTTGGGATCGCCGATAAAAAACAGGGCCGAGCCGGGATGCGCAAAGATATTTTTGAAAATTTCATACTGCAGCTGGTCGGTGTCCTGAAACTCATCGATCAGGGCGGCTTTGAACCGGTCGCGCACCCGCTGCGCGAAAGCCGGCCCGCCCGGGCCCTGCAGGCTTGCATGCACACCCAACAGCAGGTCGTCGAAAAACTGGATATTGTCGGCGTGCTTGCGGCGGGTAATGTCGCTTCTGATGCCGGCGCACAGCGCTGTTTTGAGATACAGAATATGGGCGTCGTAGCTCGCGCACAGATGCTCTGCCGCAGCCCAAAGCTGCCGGGCAACTTCGAAAAACGGGTGTTGCGGCGCTGAGCAGTTTTTTTTGCACTTTTTTTCAAGGGTTTCAACGCTGAATTTTTCAAGCGCTCCGGGCGGCAGGCCCGACGGCGCAGGAGCGCTGAAAAAAATGCCGAGTTCCTCGACCCAGGCCTCAATCGAAGCGGATTTGTACGTGCCTTTGTTCAGGCTTTCGCTCGCAAGGAGCAGGTTTTTCACATCGCTGCCATGGCTGCTCCACAGCCGTGCGGCAGCCTGGAATGCGGCCGCGAAAGAGCTTTCCGGTCCGGCCGTATCAACCGGCTCAGCCGCTGGCACAATGTGCATAAGCGGATTGCCCAGGACCTTTCCGGCCAGTTTTGCGAGCGCATCGGGATCAATCTTTTTCTCCAGCAGCCAGGCGCTCAGCAGCGGCGAAAGAGTTGCGGCATTACGGCGCCAGAAATCATCGACCGTTTCCTGAACCAGCTGATCCTGCGCGGTCACAAGCTCGGTGTCAAACTGCATGCCGCTTTCATAGGCAAAATCGCACAACAATCGGCGGCAGAATCCATGAATGGTGTAAATGGCAGCCTCGTCAAAACGCGACAGGGCCTGCTGCAGGCGCCGGCTGTAGCGCTCCTGATCCCCGGCAGGCAGGACCGCGCACTCGCTTAAAAACGGATCTTCGGGCGCAGGCCTGCCGCTCAAGCCGTCAAGCACGCACTTGATCCGCGTGCGGATCCGGTCGCGCAGTTCCGCGGTCGCGGCCTCGGTAAACGTCACTACACAGATGGCGTCAATCGGCAGGCCCCCCTCAACCAGCAGGCGCAGCACGAGCGTGGTGATGGTATAGGTTTTACCGGTTCCGGCGCTGGCCTCGATCAGGTGCGTGCCAGTAAGCGCAATGTCGTTGCTGTCAAGAACCTGCATGCATACTCACTCATGGTGCTGACAATGGTCAAGCAGCGGACCGAACACTGCGCGGCTGCAGCGGTCAAAATCCGGAGCATCAACAATGGTTTCATCGAAAAACCGCCCGAAGCAGACGTCATCAAGCTCACTGGTATTAAAATCATTGCGCTCAAGGATTTGGGCTGCTGCTGTGCGCGCCTCCTGCATGGTTTTACCTGCAGATACGGCCTCGGCATAGGCAAAAGAGGTGCGCGGCATAAAGGGAAGCGGAGCGCACATGCCCTCCCGGTACAGCCCGAGCAGGCCCGTCAGCACGGAGCGCGGGTCATCAACCCGGCCGAAATGCCACACCCGGGTTTTCCCGCCTTTTTTGGAGTCAAGACCGGCCAGCAGCGCTGATGGCGCCTGAGCGCCCGATGCACAACACAGAGCGAGGTAGTCAATCCAGATTCCCAGAAAATCCTGCGGCTTGCTTGCGGCATACCGCATGCGCACAAGCCGGCCGTCGGCCTGCAGGCGCACTGCGGTGCTCAGCGTGCACTCATCAAACACAAGTTCCAGCTGGCGGATGTCGCCCGCAGCACCCGGCAGTCCGGCTCTGCGCAGGTCGTCCACAAACGATGTGACTGATCGCAAAGAACTCTCCCAGGCAGCCCGTCCCGCAGGCCCGTGCGGCAGTATGCCCCGGGCCGCGCAGCGCGCATATGAGCTGTCCGTCCCGCGCTCCTCCAGCACATCGCGCAGCAGTTCCTGCTCCAGCGAGTAGCTCTCAAGACCGCCGAGCCGGAAGCTTTCGCGCTCACTAATGCTGAAGGCCCGGGGATCGAGCTCTACATTCAGGCGCTCGCGCAGCAGGCAGGCCGACGGGTTTTTAAAAAACCGCACCAGGTCATCAGCGCTCAGCGCAAGGGGACCCGGCAGCGCGCTCAGCGGTTGATCAAAAAAATCCTGCGCCGGTGACGGCCCGTCTGCCACTGCGCGCGCGCAGGCGCAATACTGCTCTGAAAATGACTGCGCGCGGGCGCCGGGCGTGAAATACCCGGTATGAAAGGCCTGCAGGAAATGCCTGGTGAGGACATGCTCTCGCAACGCTTTGCCTTCAACGCGGCATGCGTGTTCCAGCGTATCGAGCAGTTCGCTGACAAGCACGCTGGACGGAAGATGCGCGTTATCCTGCTGGCTCTGGCCGGTATAGGTGACAATGAACGCATCGCGCGCGCTGAGCAGGGCCTCCAGAAATATGTAGCGGTCGTCCTTGCCGCTCTCGCGGTCGCCGGGGCGGCGCGTGTGTGCTATCAGGTTAAAGCCGGGCGGGAATGCCTGCCGCGGAAACGCGCGGTCGTTCATGCCGATCAGGCAGATAACGCGGAAAGGAATTCCGCGCATGGGCTGCATTTCTGCAAAGGTCACGGAGCCGGAAAAAAAACCGGCCGGGTGCCGCGCGCGCGCCAGCTCCTGCGCAAGCAGTTCACGCAGCACCTCAAAGGCAACCGGCCGCTCGCATCCGGCCTGCTGTTGCAGCAGGGCCGGCCGGGCAGCGCAGCGCTGCAGACGGCCCCAGGCATACTGGTCCTCCTCGGCCGGGTCAAAAAAGCTCCGCAGCAGCCCCTGCACAAGCTCGCTCCAGCCGGCAAGGGAGCGCTCCTGCGCTGCAGCCTGCCTGAACATGGCCAGGCGCTCCAGCATGTCCGCCAGGACCCCGGCCAGCCGGGCGGAGTCACCCTGCATGCCGTCACAGGCCAGTACGCCTTCGAACATGCCGTCAGCTTCATCCATGGCGTATCCCAGCAGCATCCGGTCAAGACCGAAGCGCCAGGTGTTTTCATGCGTACCCGGCACACCGGCCCTCCGGCGGTCAGCCTTGTCAAGGGCCCAGCAGATGCGCGTATCAACGATTAACTCCTGCAGAGTTTCCACGTCCTCCAGCGTCAACCCGAAAGAGCGCTGCACGGCCGGGCATTCCAGCACCGGCAGCACATCTGAAACGCGCATGCGGCTGCCGGGCAGGCGCAGCAGGGCCTCAAAGGCGCTCACCATACCGGCGCTTGCGCCCAGTGGCCGGTCGGCAATGCTGAAGGGCAGATCCACTCCATCAGGTGAGCCGAACACGGCCTGAATGCAGGGCGCATAGAGCTGCATGTCGGGCGTGAGCACCAGAACGTCATCGGGTTTCAGATCAGCTCGTGAGCTGAAAAGATCCAGCAGCTGATCGCGCAGCACTTCGAGCTCGCGCATGGCGCTGTGGCAGCAATGCACCTGCACGCTGCGGTCGTCCACGGCGCACACCTGCGACTCGCTTGCAGGGCTCCGGCGGTCGATGAGTGTGAGAATATCGGCCTGCAGGAAGCCGAGCATGGACTGCGGCAGGCTTTCATCAAAGCATTCCTGCACCGGGAGGTTCATCTCGGCTGCGCGGCTGAAAAACTCACGGCCGTGCGCTCCCCAGGCTGCCAGCAGGGCATGGCCCTGCTCAAAATACATGTCCCCGGGATCGGCCGCACCGCTCAACCGGGCAGCGCGGCCTTCAGACACGATGTCGCCCCAGTATTCCCTGCAGGGATTGAGCGCATACATGCGCACCGGCACGTACGCAGAAAGCCGGTCAAAAAAGTCCATATGAAACGGGGGCAGATAGGATATGCCGAAAATGGACAGACGCTCAGGAAGCCCCTGCCTGACTTCCGGGCGGGAGACAAGCACATCGAAAAACAATCGCGCCAGCTCAAGGCGATGAGGACCGGCGGCAGCGGCATGCAACCGGCGCCACAGCTCAGCCTGCCAGGCCTCCTCCCGGCGAACACCGGTTATGAGCCGGCCCGCCTGCCAGGCCGCGATCATGTCAGGCCGGTAGATGAGGTACTGGTCGAATGCCGCGGCAATGCGGCTTGCAAGCTGAAAGCCCATGCGCGGGGTTGCCTTCTGCATGTAGGCTGCAACCGGCGCAAACGCATCAAGCCGCACGCATTCGCCCAGCAGGGCCATGATCCGCCAGGTGAGAATATCCGGTTCAAAGGGCGAGGTCTCGGGCTGGCCGGGAAACACCCGGCGCAGGAGCGCTGATATAACCGCATTGGGATAATCAAAGTGCGTATTGGCGCAGATGCCCAGCCGGCGCGCTAACCGCAGCGACAGCCAGCGCTGCAGGGCCGGACCGTGCACGATCACGGTCTCAGGCGCAAGAGGATCATGCAACGGGCGGCGCAGCTCGCGCACCAGTTCCTCGAACAGGCGCTCCATGCGATTGCTGCAGATCAGCTCAAGGGCCATGCGCTTTCCCCGTGCATGAAGAGTTCGTCAGTAAAAGCCTGCATCTCACGGAAACACAAACAAAGCGCCCAGGATCAACGCGGTACAGCAGGCTTCTGCGGCCAGGAGCGGCCTGTTGGGAAACATGTGGGTGACGCTGCCGTCGGGATGATCGGTTTCAAACCAGTGAACAAGCCGGTGAAGCCTGTGCAGTGCGCGCACAGCATACAGGTCTGCAATGCCGCTGCGCTGCCAGACGAGTGTCGAGCAAACATCAGGCAGCAGGCTGAAGCCGGCGGCAAGCAGAAAAAGAAAAGGATGGCCGAACGCAAGGATTGCGCCTGCCAGTATCAATGGCCCGGGCAGCAGCTCAGCTGACGCAGGCCCGATTTTTTTAAAAATGGTCCAGGGCGTGGTTATGAATCCGTGCGGGATGCAGTCAAGCGCAAAGTGCAGTGCCAGCGCGCCAATACTTACCACGGCAAGGGTTGTGTAAGGGCCGGCCCCGGAATGCAGTATACTCGCGGTAAGCAAACATGCGGATGCTATATGCGTTGTCGGTGTCATAAAATCAAGTCAGATTGGTCCACTATACATTACCGGAGCAGCAAGTAAGGCCCGGCCGGCAGGGCTGTTCGTGCTGTTCCGGTGATTGGTTTTGAACAGGCCCGTGAGCACATAACTACCAGTAGTGTCCAAAATAATTTATACACAGCGTCTTAAATAACTGCGCATAATTTACGCAACGTTCCGTTGCTCGATTTCCACAGATCAAACTGACATGAGACGGCATGCAACAGGTCATCAAGTTGTGGGAAATAGCAATTGTGCG
>VGSH01000009.1 GCA_016875025.1 Deltaproteobacteria bacterium | reverse complement strand
GGGGTCGCCTTCAAAACCCCGTGCGCGTGCCTCCCGGATTGCGTCCGGGCCGGGCACTTCCAGTGCACCGGATACAGGCGCGTCCGCTTTCACGCTGCGTTTTTTCACTGATGCGTGATCAAGCGCATCATGACGCAAATCATCGGCTTTGATGCCGTGGCCGAGTTCATAGCGGCCAAGATAATTGATGGCGAGTTCCCGGAAGATATAGTCAACCACGGATGTGGCCATTTTAAGATGATCGTTGCCGGTAACGATGCCATTGGGCTCAAAGCGCGAGAATACGAACGCGTCCACGAACTCTTCCAGCGGCACGCCGTACTGCAGGCCGAGGCTGATGGCGATCGCAAAGCTGTTCATCAGGCTGCGAAACGCCGCGCCCTCCTTGTGCATGTCGATGAAAATTTCCCCCAGGCCGCCGTCAGAGTATTCGCCGGTGCGCAAATAGACCTTGTGGCCGCCGACCATGGCTTTCTGGGTATAGCCCCGGCGGCGGTTGGGAAGTGAGCGGCGGCGGGCCCGGGCGGCAACGCCTGCGAACCAGGCTGCGCGCGCAGCAGCAGGCATGTCGAAAATGCTGTGAGGGTCAGATTGCGTGCTTTCAAAAAACGCGGCCAGCGGCTGGCTGAGCTTGGAGCCGTCGCGATACACGGAGATTGATTTCAGGCCCAGGGCGTGGCTTTTCATATATGCGCGCCTGACATCTTCTACTGTTGCGTCATGGGGCATATTGATCGTCTTTGAAATCGCGCCGGACACGAACGGCTGGCATGCGGCCATCATCAGGATGTGAGCATCGGACGGGATGCAGCGCGTGCCGTTCCAGCCGCAACGGCCCGCGCAGTCAAAAACGGCGTAGTGCTCAGGCTTCAGGTGCGGGGCGCCTTCAATGCACAGGGTTCCACAGATAACATCTGCCGCGGCCCGTATCTCTTCCGGCTTAAAGCCCAGTAGCGTGAGAATTGAGCCCGGGTGCTCACCCGGCCGGGCGCGATGCCGCTGCGCGATGCGCTGCATGACCTCCGGCCCCAGAACCTCAGGGGTAAAGGCGGCGTCAAGCTGGAATGCGCCCGCAAGGGCGGTCTCGATACGGCTGATCTCATCAGCATGCAGGCCCCGTTCTGCGAGGCTTTCAGCATTGATGAACGGAGCACCGTAAAGCGTGGCGCTGCCCTGCACGAAGGCCACAATGTCTGCAACCTGAGCAGCAGCATAGCCCAGAGCGCGCAGGGCCGCATCGACTGACTGGTTGATGATTTTCAGGGTGCCGCCGCCGGCAAGGGTTTTGAATTTGACCAGGGCATAGTCCGGCTCGATGCCGGTGGTGTCGCAGTCCATCACAAGGCCGATCGTGCCGGTGGGCGCGATGGCGGTTACCTGTGCATTGCGAAAACCGTGGCGCATTCCAAGCTCAAGCGCGCGGTCCCAGGCATCGCGGGCGGCCCGGATAATATCTGCAGGACAGTGTGTGAGGGCCGGCCGTGGCGGCTCGATTGTAACGCCTTCAAGCGGCTCAAACTCTTTCGCGATCATGCGGCAATGATTGCGGATAACGCGCAGCATGTTATCACGGTTGTCCTTGAAGGCCTCAAAGGGCCCGAATTCAGATGCCATCTCTGCACTGGCAGCATAGGCGCCGCCGGTCATGAGCGCGCTGATGCCGGAGGCAAGCTCGCGCGCGGCGTCGCTGTCATAGGGCAGGCCGAGCACCATGAACAGGGCGCCGAGATTGGCAAAACCCAGGCCCAGCGGGCGGTAGCGATGGCTGTTGAGCGCGATCGAGGGAGAGGGGTACTGGGCCATGAGCATGCTGATCTCAAGCGTGAGGGTCCACAGGCGCACGGCATGGCAAAAAGCATCGAGATTGAAACGGCCTGATTGCCGGTTGCAGAAGGCCAGCAGGTTCAGGCTGGCAAGGTTGCAGGCGGTATCATCCAGAAACATATACTCCGAGCAGGGATTGGAGGCATTGATGCGGCCTCCGGCCGGGCAGGTGTGCCAGTCGTTGATCGTGGTGTCGAACTGTACGCCGGGGTCGGCGCACAGCCAGGCGGCCCGCGCAATGCTGTCCCACAGGTCGCGGGCCGCAACCTCGGCAACCGGTGTTCCGGTAACACGCCCGGTCAGCGGCCAGGTGCCGCCGGACTTCACAGCGCGCAGGAATCCCTCCGGAATACGCACGCTGAGATTGGCATTTTGCGCGCTTACGGTCTGGTAGGCCCCGGCGTTCCAGTCGGCGCTGAATATGTTGATTTCGGGTTGCGCAATACCCTGGCGTTCGAGCTGAATGGCTCGATTGATGATGCCGGGATGCACGCCAAGTGAGCAGGCTTCGCGCACGGCCGCGGCCAGGGCCCTGTTTTTCTGAATATCGCAGCGCTCATCCTCGCTGTAGCCGGGCGCAGCGCAGGCCTGAACGACTTTGCGCAGGCTGCGTTCGCACACCAGCGAGCCGCTGATAAGAGCCGCCACTTTCTGCTCTTCGGAAACTTTCCAGTTGATGAATTCCTCGATGTCCGGGTGGTCGATATCGAGAATGACCATCTTGGCAGCGCGCCGAGTGGTGCCGCCGGACTTGATTGCTCCTGCGGAGCGGTCGCCTACTTTCAGAAAGCTCATAAGGCCGCTTGAGCGGCCGCCCCCTGAGAGGGCCTCGCCCGCGGCCCGCAGTGCGGAGAAATTCGTTCCCGTGCCCGAGCCGTACTTGAACAGGCGCGCCTCGCGCAGCCACAAATCCATGATGCCGCCGCTGTTGACCAGATCGTCTGAAACGCTTTGAATAAAGCAGGCATGCGGCTGCGGCCGCTCGTATGAGCCGGCCGACTCTGTTACGCGGCCGCTTTCAGGGTCGACGAAAAAATGGCCCTGGGCGGGGCGCTCTATGCCGTAGGCCCAGAACAGGCCGGTATTGAACCACTGGGGCGAATTCGGGGCCGCTATCTGGCGCACGAGCATGGCGCGCATTTCATCGAAGTAGGCGCGGGCGTGGTCTTCGCTGTCAAACAGCCCGGCTTTAAAGCCCCAGTATGTCCAGCAGCCGGCCATGCGGTCAAACACGGCGCGGCTGTCGCGCTCGCCAGTAAAGCGCTCTTCAGGGGCTATGGCGGAAAGCCGCTCGTCATCGGCTGCGCTGCGCTGCAGCCATGCGGGCACGCCGGGCTCGTCAATGCGCTGCAGAGCCGAAGGAACGCCGGTTCGGCGGCAGTAGTGCCGCGCGAGAATGTCGGCGGCTGTCTGGCTCCAGAATGAGGGTACGGTGATGATGGCGCAGGGCTGCTCATCGATATCGGGCCGCAGCCTGCAGGTGCGGTCTTCGAAAACGATACCGTCGTAGGGGCCTGTTTTTTTATCGGTCAACAGAGGTTTTACCTGCATGCGGTTCTCCGGCTGGCTGTTGAAAAACTCACATCCTTTTCGGCGCAGGGCAGGGTCACGGCATGCCGTGACCCTGCACATGATGTCGCGCGCCTTGCATGTGTGCCTGTCCTGCGCTGTTCAGCGCCCGGCACGGAAGCCGGTTATTGTGCTGGTAACGCGGCCGAACAGGCCGGCCGACGCTACTGAAAGGACATAGAGCTCAACGGTGCCGTCATGGTCCAGGTCCGCGAGCGTGTAGTCGCTGATACGCGCTTCAAATTCCGGTGAGGTCCACGCGGCGGACATATCAGCTCCATCCCAGTGCATGCACATGACCCGGCCGGTATGGCGGCCGCCGGGATCACCGCTGTTTTTGGCAACCAGGATCTCGGGAATGCCGTCAAGGTCAAGGTCGCACCGGATAATGCGCAGCGGTATGGATTCAGTGCGGCCGGTGGCGCCGCCATATCCCTGAAAGCTGCGCGGCGAAAATCCGGGTGCACGCGGGTCGCGCCACAGCAGGCGGCCTGCGGGACAGTACAGGGACAGTTGATGCGTGCGGGCGCTTCCGGCCGGTGCAAAGCCGAGCCAGGCAGGCCGACCGTCACCCGCGAAATCGGCCCCGGTAAAGGCGAAAATATTCAGGCCTTCTGGCGGCGTGATGCTGTGGCCCTTGCGCAGCTCGCCTTCCTGCCAGTGCAATCGGTATATCTCGCCCGGTGAGGGGAAAATGCCGGAGGCTTTCTGGCCCAGCAGCACCAGCTCGCCGAAAGGATCATCATAGACCCTGAAAAGCCACGGCATGGCAGGCGTCAAACGGCTGAGGCCGGAATCGCTCATCTCAAGCACAAACGAGGTTGTTGCGCGGCTGCTCTGGCAGGTGACGTAGAGTTCTTCAAAGCCGTTGCTGTTAAGATCGCCTGCGCTGACATCGATGATCTGTTCATGGGGGGCCGTGGTGACTGTCTGCTTCTTCGTGAACGCAGTGCCGCTCAGGCTGTAGATGGTAATGGTGCTGGAGGCCGCAACAATAAGTTCGCGCCGGTTATCGGCGTCAACGTCGGCCGATGTGATCGTCTGCAGGGTGATTGACTGGAACGGCTGGGTAATGAAGGGCGAGGAATCGAACAGGGGCTGGGCCTGTGCCGGGCCGATAGCTGTTTCGGGTGCCGGAATATCGGATGCGGACAGCGATACTTCCTGTATGCTGCCCGGCCGCACTACCGGCACGGGCCGCAGCGCCGGAACGGCCTGCGGTTCTGCAGCGCTTTCAAACCGGAACCGGGCCGGCTCTGCCGATGCCGGGGAACTGCTCAGTATGATCTCGCGCAGGCTTGCTGCCAGGGTGTCGGTCTCGGGGATCAGGTTGTCGAGCATGGCCGCACGCATGAACAGCCGGGATACGGTGCCGGGGGGGCTGACTTCGATGAGGCGGACATTGACATCAACAGCGGATTCATGGCGGCTGACCGTGCCGTCGAGGATAAAATCGGCGTTCAAGTCCCGGGCGGCTTCGCGCAGGCGATCATCCGATGCGAGGGCGCCTGCGGTCAAAGGCTCTTTCAGTGTTGCGGCGTCGATAACGAGGATGCGGCCCTGTCCGGCTATGCGCGCCGGCAGCAGGGTTGTCATGCTTTTGGCGATGTAGTCCAGTCCGGTATCGGATGCTGTCTGGAAGGGCACCAGCAGTACCGTATGTACGCCCTGCGGGGAAGGCGCGCTGCACAGCAGCCAGACAATCGGCAGCAGAGCAATAAGAACGATTGGGCGTTGGCGGTTAAACATTATGTGTCTATTCCTGTCTGCATCATCATAATATATATATTGAGTATGGCGTTGCCATCCTGCAAGTTTTGCATAAAAACAAGATGCATGTAAAGCGATTTGCTGTGCGGGATTGTTGCTAAAAAATACAGCTGTGCTAGGATGCTGTCGAACATTTTTCAGTTGCGGCGCACTTTTTTTGTATCGCTTCCGGCATCGAACTGCAACCATTCGATCGCGATAGCGATCCTGATAGTGATGCCGACTTTGACATGCGTTGCAGGCATATGAATACCGAAATTACCAGACTGATCGCGCTTGATTTTGACGGAACTGCCGCGGTGTATGAGCCGCGCATGGCACTGCATCCCGGCCTGATGGAACTGCTCGCGCAGCTGCGCTGCTCGGGTTATGGCTGGGTGCTGAATTCCGACCGCTGCGCCGAGACCCTGCTGGAGATCGCCGGCCTGCTGCCGGATAAAGTGCGGCCCGAGGCCGTCCTGAGCGCCCAACGCTTTATCCACCGGCGCTCCGGCAGCGGAGTCTATGAACCGCTGCAGCCGTGGAATGACTCGCGCATGGCCCTGCACCGGGAGCTGTGGAGTTTGATTGAGCCGTTTTTCAGGCAGTGGCAGCACGAGATTGAAGCTGATTTTACCATCCGCGACAGTGTTGTCAATGACCTGGTGTTCGCCTACATGGTGCCTGACAATGAAAACCCGGCCCTGCGGGAGCGCATGAGATCCTATATCCGGCCCTGGCCCGAAGCGCAGCTGTCCGGCAATCATGAATGGTCATTTATCCTGCATGCTGATTTTTCAAAGGCTGCTCTTCTTGAACATTACTGCGCTGTTCGCGGTATCGCCCGGGAAAAAATTATTGCCGTCGGCGACGGGTATAATGATATAACCATGCTGGACGCCGGCCTGACCCCGCATGCGGGCTGCCCGGCCGATGCCTGCCCTGAGGTGCGGGCGGCTGTCAGGGCGGGCGGCGGGTATATAGCCGGCACCAGCGGTCCCGAGGGCACCATGGAAGTGATCCGTTATTATCACCGCCTGCTTGCAGGCAGTTGAAAAATGTCCATGTGCTTTTTTGTGACTCTCATTCATCACTGCAAAATATCGCACGCCGTGCATCCGAACGTCTTTGAACAGCCCGTATGGGGTGTTTTTTTTACACCCTGCACCGGAAGTATTGTTGTACAGGGATTTAAATGAACCACGCTGAAAAATCACGGTGGTCACTGATGCGGGCTGCGCTTGTCTCTGCGCAGTGCGCCCGCGGCCTGCTGCGCCTGCTGGCAGTCGCTTTGCTGCTTTGCCCGACCTTCGCAGCCGCCCTGGAGCCGGGCGATGCTGCGCGTGATTTTGCGCTTCGAGACAGCAGCGGCGCTGTGGTTACGCTGAGCGAGATCCAGCGCGGTGCGTCTCTGACCGTGCTTGAGATGGTCAACATCTATTGTGATTCATGCAAGTCGATGGCCGGCGAACTGAATGAAATCGCCGACGCATACCGGGAGCGCGGTGTGCGTTTCTGTGCCGTTGCCCTGGCCAACAGCCAGCAGGAGATCGCGGCCATGAGCGCTGCATGGAAACTGGAATATCCGGTTCTGGCAGATCTCGACAAAATAACCATGCATCTGTATGGAGCCGCCCGGGTTCCGCAGTTTTTTATCATCGATTCCGGCGGTATCATCCGCCTGCGCGAAAATTTCACCCGCGCAAAAAAACTGCGTAAAAAAATTGATGAACTGCTGCAGGATGTTCCCACCGGACCGGCTGCGGGCGACGCGGCTCCCGCGTTCGAACTCACCGATCAGTTCGGCGATACGGTGCAGGTCGCTTTCACGCTGCGCAACCAGAACACTATCCTCGGATTTTTCGCCCGTGACGACGATACTACCCGCGCCTGTGCACGGATGCTTGCAGAGAACTACGAACGCGGCCGCAGGACCGGTCTGCGGGTTTTTGCCCTGCTGCCGGGATCTTTCGAGGGCAGTATCCAGAATTTTATCAGTGAAAGCTCAATCTCTTTTCCCGTGCTGATCGACCGTGACCGCACGGTTTTCAGGCAGTATGCCGTAACCGATACTCCTGAAATCATCATCATTAATGAGCGCGGCCGCATTATGCGGCGCGCGCATGCACGCAGCACGGATGATCTGCCGGTATTGTTTGCCCCGGTTTCCCCTGAAGCCGATGACTTTGATCACACGGAGCGCAGAGCCGAATTTCTCAAAACCATGCTTCCGGGCGTGCATATGTTCAAGTCGTTCAGCACCGGCGGCGAAACCCTTTACCTGGGCATGGATGCTGACGGCAGTATGCTGCTGGCCCGCTTTGTATTCAAGGACGTCATGTGCGATGTGTGCACGGACGTGCATTATGCTTTTACGCTCGATGCCACCGGCATCATCCGCCATATCGCGCTCGTGCTTCCGTTCGAGCTTTATGGCACTCCGATCGACGCGCGCCCCTTTATCAAACAGTTTATCGGGCGGCGCTATGATGAGGAATTCGTGGCCGGTGCAAATGTCGACGGCATTTCCGGCGCGACCCTGACGTCGAAGTTTTTCATCGAGGGTCTGCGCGAGACCGTCGGGATCGTGCAGCCGCTGGTGCATGATGCGACGTTTTCCAAACAGTTCAGGGCCGAGGCCTGTTATGTCGAACAGGCCGAGCTTGAGCTGGCACTCACTGTGCTGCGCGACCGCGGGGTGCCGGTCGCCGGCCTGCGCATCGACGACCTGGCCCCGGAGCTGCCGGGCGGCCGTATTCCGGTATGCCCGGACGGCGGCACCTATGTTCTGACGGAATTTCAGGGCATACCCCGCGTGGGCTGCAGCCTGCACGGTCTTGACCCGCGTTCCACGTTAATTCATTGAGGTTGGCATGATCAGGCTCGCAGGCGTAATGGCAATTGTGTGCATGTGGTGTACTGCTGGTATGTGGACGATCTGCGGCCCGGCTTTTGCTCAGGACCGGCAGCGCAGACAGCTGAACGTCAGCGTTTTCGACCAGGCGTTCGGAACCTCGTCTGAAAGCACGCCTGATCCGCTGAAAAGCCGTCAGATGCAGTATTTCCATCTTCAGCACCAGGTGTTTGAAACGCTTGTGACCATTGACTTCACCACGAACACGGTGCTGCCGATGCTGGCCGAAACATGGGAGCGGCTCGATGAGCGTACGGTCAGGTTTTTTCTGCGGCACGGCGTGCGGTTTCACAGCGGTGAGATTTTTAACGCAGCCGCCGTTACCTTCACGCTTGAGCTGATGAAAAATCCGCGCAGCCGCTTTGCAGGGCGGTTTCTGCTCGACACCATCGAGTCGGTTACCGCGGTGGATGATTATACGGTCGATATCACAACACGCGTGCCCGACGGTATGCTGCTCAGAAAACTTGCGGCCATCGGTTTTATAATTCCGCCGGTGTATTACACCCGCGTGGGCGAGTCCTATTTTTCGCGCTATCCGATGGGCACCGGCCCGTTCCGTTTTTTTTACATTGATGACACAGCCGAATATCTGAAGATTCACTTTGTCAGAAATGAACAGTACTGGCGAAGTCTCGACTGTAATTTCGACGAGCTCGTTTTTCACGCTCTTGAGACGGGAAGGCAGTGGGAGGCGCTGCGCAATGGAACGCTCGATCTGCTCGTCAGCCTTCCCCAGGGTGGCGACCCCGGGAAGCCGCGCTTGAAAAAAATCAAGGTCGGTTCCGAGCTCAGCCTGCGCAGTGCCGCGCTGCTGTTCAATGTGGACAAGGGCGGACCGCTTGCGCAGATCGAGGTCCGTCAGGCTGTCCAGCATGCAATCGACCGCACGGAAATGATACGACGCGCTTTGGGCGGGTTCGGCCTGCCCCTGTATTCGGTTGCGCCCCGGGGCACGCTGGGCCATTGCCCGGGCCCGCTCCAGTACCGCGAGGATATAAAAAAAGCTCGCGCGCTTATGGCGCAGGCCGGTTTCGGCGAAGGCATTGCGCTGCGCATGCTGACGAGCGCGCATGAGCCGTCCGTGACCGCCGCGGCTGTGCTGAAGGAGCAGCTGGCCCGTGCGGGCATCACGCTTGAGGTGACGGCCCTTTCACGCGAAGAAATTTTCAGGCAGATGATCGAGCCCAGGCTCCGGGGAGAACCCGTGCCGGATTCCTATGACCTGTGGCTGGTCAGCGGCTGGCCGCATCTGTTCGGTTCCGGCACCCATTTTTATTTTGCTTTCCTGCATTCGGGGGGGATCTTTAATTTCGGCACCTTGCGCAAGCAGGACTCGCCGATTGATGCGCTCTACAGCGCCGCGGTTGCGGCCGGCGAGACCGAGCAGGTCTGCGCCGAACTGCAGAAACTTGACCGCTACCTGCTGGAAGAGGCGCTTGTTGTGCCGCTCTATCAGATGGAAATGTTTTACGGCATGCGCTCAAACATCCAGTTCATCCCCGGCATGAATGACATGCCCCTGCGCTTTGAACGCATCCGGATTGTTGATTAGCAGGCTGTTGAAAAACGCCCATCTGCTGCGTTGTGCTCATCATTCGTCACTGCGGCGTACCGCACAGCACGCCTCATTCCTCATGATTTCGCACGCCTTGCATCTGAGCATTTTTGAACAGCCTGTATAAAAAGACTTTTTCAACACCCTGTTCGTGCACATGGCGCTATCCATTCAGCATAGTTTTGATTTCACGTCATGCGGCGGTTAGAGCATATAACAGAATCCTGGACCCGCAGTGTCATTTCGAATCCGCCGCAGGCGGTGAGAAATCTTAAAGCGTTGATTTTGCTTCAAACAAAGATCTCTCCCGGAGCCTGCCCTGAGCGCAGCCGCAGGGGTCGAGATGACGCACAATTCAACAGCGGCTATGCAATTTTGTGAAATGCTTTACTGCTGGCAGGACGGGCAGATGTGCGTGCTGCGCTGGCCGACAATGATACGCTCAATGGCAGCGCCGCAGCGGGGGCAGGGCAGGCCGGTTCTTCTGAATACGCGCAGCTGCTGCCGGTTATCACCCCTTCGGCCGGCAACAGATAAAAAGTTGGCCTCCCCGGTTCCAAGGGTGGTGCCCATGTTGCGCAGCCCGCGTTTGAGCACACGCGGTATGGCGGCGAAGAGTTTTTTTAGCTCACCTTGCGAGAGCGTGCAGGCCTTGCGGCAGGGGTGCAGCCCGGCCTCCCAGAGCGCTTCATCCACATAAATATTGCCCAGCCCGGCGATCACGCGCTGATCGAGCAGCAGCGGTTTGAGCATGCGTTTTTTTGCAAGCATGCTGCGCAACCGCGCCGGCGTGAATTCAGCACTCAGCGGTTCAGGCCCCAGCGCAGCGAGTATTTTTTCATCGGAGGCGAGGTGCCATCGGGCGAATTTGCGCGTGTCGTGCAGGCGCAGTTCGCGTCCGTCGGCAAACGCGATGCAGACGTGCTCATGCCGGTCGGCCGCTGTGCCGGAATCCGTCAGCCGCAGCCGGCCCGACATGCGAAGGTGCAGCAGCAGGACCTTGTCCGGTCCGAGATCAAAAACAATGTATTTAGCCCGACGCCGTATGCTGCCTATGACAGCGCCTTTCAGCCTCCGTGTAAACGCTGCCGCGGACATGCCTGCAACGCTGCGCGGCCAGTGTACCTGTGCGGACGTTATGGCAGCGCCCTGCAGGCCTGCATTGATCAGGTCGTTGACGATTGTTTGTACTTCGGGCAGTTCAGGCATGAGAGCAGGGGGCCTTCAAGGTCATCGCATGCGCAGGATCTGTGCGGTCCCTTCTGGGTGACCGGTCGTTCGCCCTGAACTGCGGTTGTGCCCGCTTGTGCTGTCGAGCAGATCTTTGACTGTGGCGGTAAAGTCCTGCAGGGAAAACGGCTTTTCGATAAAGTTAATGCCGGGATCAAGAATACCGTGCTGGGCGATTACGTCGGCGGAATAACCGGACATGAAAAGGCATTTCGTGTCCGGGCGTATGGTGAGCACCTCGTTCGCAAGCTCACGGCCGTTGATTTCCGGCATGACCACATCGGTAATAAGCAGGTCGATAGCGCCCTCATATGTCTGTGCAAGGCGCAGGCATTCCTGCGGTGACGCGGCAGTCAGCACAGTGCACTTGAGGCTCTCAAGCATAAAGCGATAGAGCTCCAGATTGTCGATTTCATCCTCAACCAGTAAAATGGTGCTGCCTGCGCGGGTTTCAGACGCTGTCTCTTCTTCAGGCTCAGCTGCTTTTTTAAGTGCGCCTGTACAAAGCGGCAGATACATCGTAATGCAGGTACCGGTGGCCGGGGAGCTTGTGATAGTAATCGAGCCGTTGTTCTGGCGTATCATGCCGTAAACCGTCGCCAGACCCAGTCCTGCGCCCCTGCCCGGGATGATGTCATCGGTAAACGGTTCAAAAATAATGGCAAGTTTTTCAGGGGCTATCCCGCACCCGTCGTCGCTGACGGTGAGTGTAGTATACTCGCCCGGCCGGAGCCCGGGATGCTGGGAACAGAATGCATCGCTGACAGTGGCGGTGCCGGTTGCGATGGTAATGGTGCCGGTTCCGTTAAGAGCATCCAGGGCATTCTGGCAGAGTTCAGCCAGAATATGCTCGACCTGCGCGGGATCCATCCTGACCGGGCCGACCTGATCGCCGGGCTGCCACAGGAGTCTGACCGAGGTGCCGACAAGAGGCCGCAGGCTGTCGAGCATATCCTGAATGGTTTCATTCAACGCAAGAACTTTGGGCGCGATCGCCTGACGTCCGGCAAAGGCCAGAAGCTGACGGGTCAGCGCGGCTGAGCGCTCGGCAGCCCTGCGGATCTGCGTGAAGATTTTATGCAGAGACTGGCCGGGCGTCAGGCGGTTGAGGGCCATGTCCGCATGCCCGATGATCAGGCTCAGCATGTTGTTGAAATCGTGGGCAATGCCGCCCGCCAGACGGGCAATCGATTCTATTTTCTGGGCCTGCATAAGGCGCCTGTGCATTTTCTCGCGTTCCTGCTCGGCCTGCTTGTGCCGTGTGATATCGGTCAGAATGCGCTGGAGCCTTTCCGGGCTGCCGCTGTCGTCATTGATGATTTTTGAGCGCGCCCGGATCCATGCGATGTTCCCGTCAGGCTTCAAGATTCTGAATTCGCATTCGGAAAAACCTTTTTCACCCAGTTCCAGAGCATGCGCATGCACGCCTTCCACATCATCCGGATGCACCGCTTCCACCCAGAGATTAACGTTGTGCATATGCGCTTCAGTGCTGCCGAAAAGTTTTATAAATGAAGGGCTCAGGTACTGGTATGACTGCTCCTCGAGTATGGAGGACATGACGATATCGTCGATTTCATTCAGTATGTCTGAGAGCTGTTCCTGGCTTTTGCGCAGCTGCAGCTCGAGGTTTTTGCGTTCGGTTATATCGGTTATGATCCGGTCGATACGGTCCGCTTCGCCGTTTTCATCGCGTATCAGCTTTACACCGGCATGCACCCACGCAATACTTCCGTCCGGACGAATAATTCTGCATTCACCTTCAGCCGAGCCTTCGGCCGCCATGCGTGTGGTAATGGCGTGGAGAATATCGACATCGGCGGGATGAACGCAGTCAACCACGGTAAACTTGTTGCGGATACTTTCCTCAATCGTCCTGCCGTAGAGTTTTTCCGTTGACGGGCTTATATAAATAAAACGGTTGTTTTTTATGGAATATGACATAACCGCAGCTTCAACCGATGCAAGGATGCTGCTGAGATTGGTTTCGCTTTCCCGCAGGGCCTGTTCGGTTGTTTTGCGATCGCTGATATCACGTATAATAGCGACCGCATGCCAGCCGTCCGAGAATTGTACTGCTGACAGCGACAGGTCAACCGGTATGATTCGGCCGTCTTTTCTGCGAGCCTGAAGTTCAATGGTTTTGTCGACAACGTGGCCGGTTCCGGTTTCCTGAAATTGAGGGAGCGCGGTGCGGAATTTCCCGTAATTATCTGCGTTTGCCAGGAGTTCGTGCAGGTCTTTGCCGGAGACCTCCTGCGGCTCGTAGCCGAATATGCGCACCGCGGCCGGATTCCAGAAGGTGATGGCGCCCGCTGTGTCCATCATAATGATCGCATCCTGATCGGAGACTGTAAGAGCTTTGAAAAGATTCCGGCAGTCACTGAGCTCCCGTGTGCGCTCCGCATGCCGCTGTTCTGCGCGCATAAGGGAGCGTTCCTTGCGGGTCTGGTCGCAGAGTCTGAGGAGATAGGCCGGCTCGCAGGGTTTTTGAACGCAGGCGGCAGCCCCACTGCGCATGAGTGAAACAAAGAGGCCGGGAGCCGGATCAGCAGCCATGATGATGCAGACGCATTCAGGGCGCTTGCTGCGGCAGTGTGCAAGCAGCTCATCGGCGGGTCCGTCTGAGAGCTGATAATCAATAACAGCAACATCGCAGGAGATACGATCAAGCGCTTCGACAGCTTCACGGACGGTCAGGGCTGTGTCGGCAGTGTAGCCTTCGGATGCAAACGCGTTTGCGAGAAGCGCGGCCTGGTGTCGGGCGGTCTCAACGATCAGCGCGCGCAGGGGCGCAGGCGTTGACTGGCCGCGCAGAATTTCAAGCACCTGGCGGATACATGCGTCAGTGTCAAAAGGAGATGCCAGACAGGCGTATACGCCCAGCGCGGTGGCAATGCGCTTTGGTTCCTCGCCGGGAGCCGAGCTTGATACTACGAGTATCGGAACCTGGTTGAGTTCAGGGTATTCGTGCGAGCGCAGCAGGCGGCACAGCTGCAAGCCGTCGATGTCCGGCATGTACAAGCCGGTTATAATCAGGGAGGGAGGTCGTCCGGAACTGATGGCTGTGAGCGCGTCGGCAGCGGTTTCAAACCCGCGGGCGTTGAGGCCGGTTTTTTCAAGAATCGAGCACAGCAGGGCGAGCTGCTCCCTGTCGTTTTCAACAACGATTATCGTTGCCGGAACAGGTGAGCGCTTCTGCATGCGTGCTGTCTGTTGCGTGTCGGGTTCCATACCTGTGTGCTGCTTCGGATGTGCGTCCGTTGCAGACTTCCGATGGTATGCCCGGACTCTTTCAGCGTTGTCGTCCGAGCGGGTTTACGGCCTGAGTGAGCCTGATGCGTTAATAAACAAAAAACTATTATTTCACTTTTGGTTAAAATCGCTATTTATTGCGTGTAAGTTTGCTTTTTTTATCGCTTACTATAATTCTATAGTGGATAAAATTTCCTATTCATATGATAATGAAATTTATTCTTGGTTGCAACCTTTTTTTATACAAAAAAGAATTTTTTAGATACCTTCCTGGCCTGGAGCAAGGAATTATTTAACGTATTTAATCGTTATTTTACTTTTTTTCAGTTTATAAACAGTGAATAGTACACTGTATAGCATGGATTTCACCATGACAGCAAATATTTTTTTATAAAATTGCTCAACCGCTGAACTTTTACTGCAGGCACGAATGTACGACAGCTGATATCTCGTGTTGGCATGCATGGTAGTCAGGTAATGATGAAAGAATACCTGATGTGCATGCCCCCGAGGCTGATGTATCTCAAAGGGCAAAGCGCATAAAAAGTATGCATTCGGCTGCAAGGCGGCGGTCGTGAGTATATCGCAGGACAATTGGGTTGTAGGGATAGAAGCCCTGCATGGCCATCCCTATGATAGGCATACACTGGAAGGATCATTGCGACAGGTTGAGCAGCTCACAGGCGTGCAGCCGGCAAGCGCCTATGTAGACAAAGGCTACAGGGGCACTACCGGCACCGTCAACGATACAGCGGTGCACATAGCGCGAAGCAGGGGTAAAAGCATGAGGCGAAAGCAGTGGATGTGGTACTGTTACAAACCACATTCTTGACAAAAAAAATATTTTATGGCTCTAATGGGATGTGTTTTTTTTAAGGCGGTTGCTGACAGAACATAGATCTGTTCGAGTGTCGCCACGAACACCACGCAGACACATCGCTGTACATTACAGCAGCATGACCATGCAGCCGTATGGTTACTGACGCACATTCTCACATTAAGGAGACCATATGCCTGTCAAGCCCACTGACCATGAAGAGGAATTTTTTGCCCGCCAGGAATTCGAACGTATAAAGAAACTAGAGGAAGAGCGCGCACACCAGATTGCGGCAGAAGAAAAGCAGCGTTTACAGGCTCTGCATTATATGCGTTGTCCAAAATGCGGCATGCAGCTTGCTGAAATTGATTATCGGGGTATAAAAATTGATCGATGTACGGCCTGTGACGGGATCTGGCTTGATGCGGGTGAACTCGATGAGGTCGCCAGGTTCGATGCACCGGTCATGGGGAAGTTTTTCAGTATTTTCAGATAGTTGGATGTACGCCTGCCCCCTGCGGGATTTTGCGTACGTGGTTTCTTTTCTGTAAATACCGTGCTGTGTGGGGCGCGCGTCAATATATTTGAACTGAGCGCGGGATATATGCTTGTAATTTAGTTAAAAAATTGATATATTTGACCCCGTAGAACACATACTAACCGCTCATCCTTGGGGAGAATTATGATGAAAAATGTCGGCTGCTCAAGTACAGGGGGAAGGGACAGAATGGATTTTAATACCGGTGATATGGCTGTGTATCCGACTCACGGGGTCGGTGTTATAGAGGCGGTTGAAACAAAAAAAATTGATGGGAATGACCAGAAGTTCTATATTATGCGCATTCTTGGCAACGGCATGACAATCATGATTCCGACTGACAATATCGAACAGGTCGGCCTGCGCGGTATTATTTCCAGCAGGGAAGCCACCAAGGTGTACAAGATTCTCAAGGATAAGAAGGATAAGCCCTCTGATTCGCAGACATGGAACCGGCGCTACCGCGAATACATGGATCGCCTCAAAACCGGCTCAGTGTATGAGGTCGCGACTGTATTGCGTGATCTTTTTCTGTTGCGCAGCGGCAAGGAGCTGTCATTCGGCGAGCGCCGTATGATGGACATAGCAAAGGGCCTGCTGATCAAGGAGCTCTCTGTTGCCCAGTCATTGCCTGAGGAACGGATCGAGCATACGATTGAAGCGATTTTTCAATAGCACCTGTACGGCAGAGCATGTTGAAAACGGGCAGGCTGTTTCATCGCGAACAGCCGCCCGTTTTTTTTGCGCATGACGTTTTTACGGAGAAATACCATGAAGGTAGTTGCAATAGTTCCTGCTGCCGGCAGCGGCGTGCGCATGCAGCAGAACTGTAAAAAACCCTATATTGTGCTTGAGGGGCAGACAATTCTTGCGCATACGCTGATGGCGCTCAACCGGTCTGCGCTCATCAGCGCAATCATAATCGCCGTATCCCCTGGTGATGAGGACCTGTGCCGCGAGCAGGTGCTCACCGGACTCAAGCTGAGGGCAGGAGTTACTATTGGCAGAGGCGGAGAGCGCCGCCAGGATTCCGTCTGCAATGCGCTCGCTGCGCTGCCGCGCGATTGTGATGTCGTGCTTATTCATGACGCAGCCCGGCCATTCGTAACGCCTGAAATTATCGATCAGACGGCTGCTGCAGCGATGACATACGGGGCTGCCACAGCTGCTGTCGGGCTCAAAGATACGATTATGCGCATGCCGCCCGGGGAACTGGCCTGTCCTGAACCGCTGATGCGCGAAGAACTGCACGCGATTCAGACACCGCAGGCCTTCCGCCCCGATATTATCGCGAACGCGCATGCTCATGCCCGGCGTGCCGCAATGCAGGCAACCGATGATGCTTCGCTTGTCCGTTGTATGGGCCTGCCGGTCGCGCTCGTTGCAGGCTCGTATGAAAACATCAAAATCACCACGGCTGCTGATCTGGTCCATGCGGCCGCGCTTTTGAAAGTGCGCGGTTGGTCCGGAACATGAATATGGCCGGGGCAGGCGGTCATTTCCTGTTGCTGTGCTTCTGACATACAAAAAAAACCGGAGCGCCTGAGAGCTGCTCCGGTTTTTTTGTATTAAGGGTGCGCCGGCACTCGTTTATTGAGCCGGCGTTTCGGGCGGAGATTTTTTGGCGGCTGCAGATGTTTTCCTGAAAAACAGTATCAACCCGCCGATGCATACAACATACATGATCAGCAGCAGGATAATCATCGGGCCGGTGAAAATTGAAGGTTTGTGGATCTTGCCGAACAGCAGCGCTGAGCGCTGCATATCATGACATTTGGCGCATACCGGCTGCTGCGTGCCGCCGCCGTGAACACCCACCTCGACATGGCAGTCACTGCAGCGTTTGGTGCTGTAGCTGCAGCCGAAATCGGCTTTGCCGTGCCCTTTGAGCCGTGCGGTCAGCAGTGCCAGGGTTGAGGGCAGGCTTATGTGCTGCAGGGCGTTTGCGTCGCCGGCGGCGAAGTCCAGGGCAGCCTCACAGACAACCGGCGCGGCTTCGTTTGCATGGCATGTGCCGCAGGTTGACCGCTGATTGTCCGGGTGCACCGAGGAATGTCCGGAGTCTGATCTGATAACCGCATGCGATGTGTGGCAATCATGGCACTGCGGCGCATCGGCATTGCCGTTTTGCAGCAGCTTGCCGTGAAAGCTATCGGCATGCCTGGCGGCGATGTCTTCGTGACAGCTCTGGCATTCAACCCGGGCAAGCCCTTCTGCGGGATGTTCTTCAGCCTTTGCATCATCGTGGCAGTCAACACAGGTAAAACCGTTTTCACCATGAATTGATTTCAGGAAGGCATCCCGGTCGACATGCAGGCTTGTAATGGTTCCGTCCGGCAGTGTCTTTGTCAGCGTTGTGTCCTGATGGCAGGCAGTACAGTCATCGACCGTATAGGCGAATGCAGGCGAGGCTGCAACGGTCGCTACGAGCGCCGCAGCGCCGATCCACATGCCGATGAGTATGATCTTTGTGTCCATGGCACCTCTTACTCCATTGCGTTTAGGATAAATTCAACGATATCAAGGCTCTTGACGGATTCGCCCTTTTCACGCGCTTTTATGCCGTCATCGAGCATGGTGAGGCAGTAGGGGCACGCGGTTGCGATGGCATTCGGTTGTGTTTCAAGGGCCTGATCGGTGCGCATCTCGTTGATACGTTTGCCGTGATGTTCTTCAAGCCACATACGGCCTCCGCCGGCGCCGCAGCAGAAGCTGCGCGTGCGGCTGCGCTTCATTTCAACCAGTTTCACGCCCTTGATTGAACTCAGCAGAGTGCGGGGCTGATCATAAATACCGTTATAGCGGCCGAGAAAGCAGGAGTCGTGGTAGCAGACTTTTACAGGATCACCGCCCTTGAGCTTAATGCGGCCCTGCTGCACCAGCTCGAGCAGAAATTCGGTTGAGTGGACCACCTCGAAAGAAGAGCCATAGGCCGGGTAGTCGTTTTTAAGGCTGTTGAGGCAGTGCGGGCAGATCGTCAGTATTTTTTTGACATTGTAGCCCTGCATGGCCGCCACATTGGCCTGTGCAAGGCTTTCATACAGATATTCATTGCCGAGCCGGCGCGCGGAATCACCGCAGCAGCTCTCCTCGGTGCCCAGGATGGCAAAGCGCACGCCGGCCTTCTGCATGATTTTTACCAGCGCTGTTGCAACTTTTTTATAGCGGTCATCGAATGCCCCGGCGCAGCCCGGATAGAACAGAATATCGAACGGTTCGCCGTCAGCGCAGGTTTTGACCTCAAGTCCTGCAGCCCAGTCAGCCCGTGTGTGCGCGCCCACTCCCCACGGGTTGGAGTTGTTTTCCATGTTGCGGAACACACCTTGCGCCTCAGCCGGAAAGTTCGGGTCGGTCATAACCAGATAGCGGCGCAGCTCAATGGTTTTATCGATCGTAGTGTCATTGACCGGGCAGTGCTCGGTGCAGTTGAGGCACATGGTGCAGGCCCAGATGACATCGTGTTCAATGACATCGCCGATAAGCGCTTTTTCACAGCCGTGATGTGACCCTTTTTCCTCCATGTGGGCTTTCATATCCTGGATCAGTTTTTTAGGAGAAAGCGGTTTTTCGCTCAGATGCGCCGGGCAGTTATCCTGGCAGCGGCCGCAGCGTATGCAGGCGTCAAGATCGAAAAGCTGTTTGCGTGTATATTCCTCAATCGCGCTGACGCCATAGACCTCAGCGGATTCAAAGTTGATCTGCGAAAACGTGCCGGGATGTTTGAAGCTTTTAAAAAATATATTGGCTGCCGAGGTGAACAGATGCAGAAATTTGGTGTAGGGAAGAGCTGCCACGAGTGCAAGCAGCAGCAGCATGTGCACCCGCCACAGCAGGGCATGCAGGCCCGGCTGCAGTGCGCCCAGGGGCATGAAAACAAAGGAGAAGAGGGCGCCGACCGGAGCGGTTGCAGCGCCCTGGCCGGTGATGGCAAGGCGCAGGCCTTCAACGCTGAAACCGGTAATCAAAATGGCGAAAACCCACAGCAGGGCAATGCCGTCTTCAGCTTTTGTATCGCTGAGCCGGTCGGGTTTCTGGACATAGCGGCGCCAGGCAGCCAGTCCGACGCCGACGAGGCCCGCCAGACCGATCAGATCGAGCATGACGGATATGAAGCCGCTGAATGATCCGGGCACAGCAACGGTAAACTGTGCCAGGACAATCGCTGCAACCGGGGCCAGGAAGGCCAGAAAAATGAACAGGTGCATAAAGCCGGGAAATGCGTCGCGCAGGATGCGCGCGTGCAGAATTCCGTCAACAAGCAGGCTGCGCATGCGGGTGCCGGTGCGCTCAAGCGCATCCCCGGGCCGGCCCATCATCCACAGGCGCGAGCGCTGTACTATGCCGGCGACGCACACCGTGAGGGCGATTATAATAAGTAAGGGGTCGACAAGTGTGAGCATTAGTTCTCCATCTCCTCGGTAGTGTTAGTAAAACGCGAAAAAATCAAGCACCCGGCCGCACACCGTTACTGCTGCTGCGTTTCGGTTTCTTTGTTGAACAGCGGCAGTATCAGGTTGAACACATACATGACCACAAACGGCATCACAAACAGAACAAGCGCTATAAGCAGGCCTTCGCGGCCCAGGATGCCGGGCGTGTAGCTGGTAAGCCCGCGCAGGCTTTTTGAGAACAGCTGTCCGCCGACAATGACGTTCCAGCGCATGGCCAGCACCTGCACCAGGATCAAAGCAGAGCAGATCAGGCCCAGCCTGATCCGGATTGTGTCCGGCATTTTTTTGAGAACCACAAAGCCGAGAACGATCAGCGGGATCACGGAGCAAATTCCCAGCTGCAGGATGTAGAAGCTGAATCCGAGACGCTCGGAGAGCATCCGGGACACAATATGCCATTCTTCGTGGGATTCATAAATATGGGTGAGCAGTTCCAGGCCTTCCAAGGCAACGTCAAGAATGAAAAATGCCCAGAGATATTTGAACATGACTGTGAGGCATGCGGTGTCGAGCTTGAGACTGGTGAACCGGCATACCAGCCAGTAGGATATGATCAGAATGGAAATACCCGACACGATCGCCGAGAGCAGGAAAATGACCGGCATCAGCGGCGATGACCACCAGGGATTCGATTTGAGCGAGCCAAACAGGAAACCGACGTAGCCGTGCAGGATGCAGGCTGCAGGAATGCCGATGGCGGCCAGGACCTTGATGATTTTATGGTCAAGCGCAAGGGCGGCTTCGGTGTCGTTAAGGCTGCCGAGCGCCAGGCACCAGTACAGGGCCTTGAGCGGACCCTGCGTTTCGCGCGCGCGCCGGATGATTTCTGGACGGTATACGAACCAGATCTCAAGCAGCACGATCACAAGATAAAAACTGTAGATATAGCCGAAGCCGGACATGGCAGAGGTGAATTTCGGCGTTAACATTATATTGAGCGCGCGTTCCGGATGGCCCAGATGGAACAGAAGCGGCGTGCAGGCAAACAGCAGAAATGCAAATGCGGCGACAAGCGAAAAACGAGCCACGGGTTTCAACTCTTTGATGCCGAAAACATGGTAGAGCGATGATACGATGAATGCGCCGGCCACCAGTCCGGTAATGTAGGGGTAGAGCACGATCATGACGCTCCAGTGCGCATGCAGGTCATTGGGAAACAGGAATCCGCTGGTTACGATCTCATGCATCAGTGCACCTCCTTGGCCAGACCGATATAGAATACCATGGGCTCATTGCCGGTTTCGGGTTTGAGTACCTGCAGGCGGCGGGCCTTCAGAAGCCGGGCGACCGGACCGTTTTCGTCATCAACGCGCCCGAGCAGGCGGGCTCCGACCGGGCAGACCTGAACGCAGGCCGCTGTTTTACCCTGGCGGATGCGGTGATAGCACCAGGTGCATTTATCGGCAACGTGCGTGACCGGATTCATGAAACGGGCGCTGTAGGGGCAGGCCTGCATGCAGTAGCTGCAGCCGATGCAGCGTTTTTCATCAACAAGCACAAAGCCTTCCGGCGAAACATAGGTTGCACCGACCGGGCAGACCTGAACGCAGTTCGGCTTTCTACAGTGATTGCAGAGTTTGGGCACGAAGAATGACTTTTGAATATCGGTTTTATTGAACGAAACCGGCGCAAAACCCAGTTCGCCGCCGTGAGGGGAGTCGACCTCGACGCTGCCGTTGTTCAGAATGGTGTAGCGTTCAACCCAGGTGCGGAAATTATCGGCCGGTACGCTGTTTTCAGTGCGGCAGGCGGCAACGCATTTGCCGCAGCCGATGCAGGTCTCGGTGTCGACGATGAATGCAAACAGATTCTGCGGCGCGCAGCTCCCGGGCCCGGCCAGCGTTGAACCCACGGAGAACAGGTTGATATACAGACCGCTGCCGATAAACGTCCAGCCGGCCTTCCTGATAAATTCCCTGCGATCGTGTTTCATACGCTCAATCCTTTATCTGCGTGCTGTTTGAAGTCTCATGTCAGTTTCGTTCCTGCCGGTTACATGGGGGCGTGAGGATCATGGCAGGTCGCGCAGGTCATGCCGGGCAGCAGCTCGTCACCCTGCTGCGCGACATGCGCGGCAAAACTCTCGATCTGCGGAAACTGGGCGGGGCGGGCGCGCAGATCGGCGTGGCAGAGCATGCAGGCATCAACGGTATCGCCGACGGCCATGCGGTCTTTGGTGTTGTTGTTATGGGCTTTAAAGCTGCCGTGACAGCTCTCGCAATCGAGTTGTGCATGAGCGTTGGCCTGCAGCATTGACGCCTGCGGCGCGTGGCAGTCAGCGCAGTGCTCTGTTCCCTGGTAGGCGGGCGGCAGTGCTGCCTGTTCATCAGCGGATTCGGCCCGGTAATAGGCATAGGTGTAGGAACCCTGCATGCCGAATGAATCCGGCACCATGTATGCGCGGACGATACTAAATCCGATGATAGCGACGATAATGAGCAGCGTGAACCTGATGATATGATCGTATGTTTTCATGTACGAGGCTTCCTCCCCATGGCTGGTGCGGTGCGGCTATCGTGTCGTGTATTCGTGCAGGGGTATATACATTTTTCTGGTGCGGCAGAACGGAAAAATGATAAGTGAAAATACATCAGGTGTCAACATATTAGTAAAACAAATGTAAAAAAACGCGGCGCTGCTGCAGGCAGACACCGGATCACGGGGCCGGGAATATCCGCCGGGCTTCAAAGACCGGACCGTCAGCGCACACCCGTACCTGCGACGGTCCTTGCGGAGTATATGCGGGTACGGTACAGCCAAGGCATGCACCCACGCCGCAGGCCATATGAGCTTCAAGGGATATGAAGCATGCGTGGCTGGTGTCGCATGCCAGACGGGCGAGCGATTTGAGCATAGGCATCGGACCGCAGCCGTAGAATAGTGCGTCAGGACAAACAGCAGGCTTATACGCAAGCAGGTCGGTCACAGAGCCCTGCGTTCCCCGCGAGCCGTCCTCGGTTGCAATCTGCAGCGCGCAGGATGCGGGAATGAACGGCACAAGAGCGTCACAGTCGGCTGCTGTTCTGGCGCCGAACAGTATGCGCACGCTGCAGTCAGGGCGGTTGTCTTTCAGCCATCGTGCCAGGCAGATCAGAGGCGCAATCCCGATTCCGCCGGCCACAAGTACGGCGGGTGTTCCGGGCGGCGGCGGGGCAAATCCGTTGCCGAGCGGGCCGATGATGTCAACCGCGTGCCCGACAGGCCAGCCGGCCATGCGCTCGGTACCGCTACCGCGGATTTTAATCAACAGCTCTATTCCTGAAGGTGTAACGGCGCACAGGCTGATCGGGCGGCGCAGCAGCGGGGCAGTACCGGCATAGATGCGCAGCATGATGAACTGACCCGGCAGTGCCTGCTGCAGCCACGGGGCTTCCAGCACCATATGGACGGTATCGGCGCCGCTCCGGGCTGTCTGGACTATACGGGCGCTGCCCTGGGTTATGTGCATGTTGTGTGCTCCTGCCAGCAGGCTGTTGAAAAAGGCCCCTCTGCGGCGTACGCAGAAGTACGCCTCATTCCTCGTAATTTAGCGCGCCGTGCATCCGGTCCTTTTTGAACAGCCTGTTTGAAATGACTTTTTCAACACCCTGCTAGGCGTTTTTGCTGCCGGGCATGCCGTCAAGTGTGCAGTGCATGAGTATAGCGTCTTCGCCCCCGACACAATAGTAGCCGTTGCGTATCCCGATACGCTCAAAGCCGCAGGCATGATAGAGGCGCTGTGCTGCCGTGTTTCCGGAGCGTACCTCAATATGACAGTGCCGCGCTCCCTGCAGCGCTGCATGCCGCATGCAGGTGCGCAGCATGACTTGCGCTATGCGGCGGCGCTGCCATGCAGGATGCACTGCCAGGCGGTGAATGGTGTATTCGTCCGCAATGGTCCTGCCGAAGCAGAAACCCAGCACCCGGAAAGCAGCATCTGCTGCAACGCGGTTAAGGGCGCAGGCAGCCTCGAGCTCCCCGATAAACGTACGCTTGAGCCAGGGATCGACAAAGCAGAGCCGGTCGATGAGCCAGACATTCTCCGTGTGATCTGTGCAATACGGCACAACCGCATATGCGTTGGCATTCATAGCGGCCGCGCAGCAATTCCGGACTTGCGCTTGAGCAGTTCACTGGCAATGCAGATGTTGCGTTTGCCGTAGGACTGCAAATCGGCTGAAAGTTCAGCCAGGGACTGCTTGTTGTCGCGCAGGGTGATCAAACGGATAAGCATCGGCAGATTAACACCGGTCACGACTTCAACCACCCCTTCTTCAAGAAACGACAGGCTGATATTGGATGGCGTTCCGCCGAACATGTCGGTAAGTATCAGGACACCGTCGCCGCTGTTATTTTTTTTGACAGCGGCGGAAATTTTTTTGTGCGCGGTGTCAGGCGTGAAATCAGCATCAAATACGACTGCCTGCAGCTGATCGACTCTGCCGACAATGCTTTCAAGCACGGCAACAAATTCATGCGCAAGATTGCAGTGGGCAACCAGTACTACTCCAACCATAGTGCCTCCTTACAGGCCATCATGCGCACGGGCGCTGGAGCGCGCATCGCGGCTAACGGTCGATATCCCGGTGTATGACGGCGACATCGGTTCTGGTCTGGCTGTAGAAATCCTTCAAACATTCGGCAAGGGTGACGGAACGGTGCCTGCCGCCGGTGCATCCGATCGCTATTGTCAGATATGATTTACCCTCGCGCTCATAAAGCGGTATGAGCATGGTGAGCAGGCCGGTAAACCGCCGGATGAATTCCTGCGTTTCCGGCCATTGCAGCACGTAGGCGGCTACGCGTTTATCGCCGCCGCTTAAGTCCTTCAGGGCGTCGACAAAATAGGGGTTGGGCAGAAAACGCACATCCATAACCAGGTCGACGTCGATCGGCACACCGTATTTATAACCGAACGAAAGAAAATTGATCGTCATGGTGCGCCGCGCAAGTCCGGTGAAGATATCCTCAAGAATTTTTCGCAGCTGGTGGACGTTCAGGTTTGATGTGTCGAGCACTCGGTCAGCGTTTGATTTGATTGAGCTGAGCATTTCGCGTTCACGGCTGAGGCCTTCAAGCACGGAGGTGCCTTCACCCAGAGGGTGCTGGCGGCGCGTCTCGCTGAACCGTTTTACGATGGCGTCGTCGGAGCAGTCCAGAAAAATACGTTCGACCCGGCAGCCTGCATCCCTGAGCGCCTGAACGGTCGGCTGATACTCGCGCAGGAATGTTTTTTCGCGTACATCCATCACCAGGCCCACACGTGCGATTGCATGCGTGGAGCTGGTGCACAGCTTGATGAATTTCGGCAGCAGCAGGATCGGCAGATTGTCGACACAAAAAAAACCGAGATCCTCAAGGGTTTTAAGTGCCGTGCTTTTGCCGGAGCCTGAAATTCCGCTGATGATGATGATACTGATATCGTTCATGTCGACCGGACCGTGGTTGTGCGCATGCGCGGCGCGCGTTGTTTTATACCGCTATACGGCTGTCTTCCCCGGCAATGGTTTTCATGATGTCTGCGGCTGTCGGGGCGCTGAGCAGCGCATGCCTGAATTCATCGTTTTTCAGAAGTCGCGACAGCCGTGCCAGGGCTTTGAGGTGACCTCCGGTTGAACTGGCCGGAGCGACAAGCAGAAAGATCAGGTGAATGGGTTTGCCGTCGATGGCTTCAAATGGCACTCCGCCGGTGCTGCGGGCGAAGACAAGGATGATATCGCTCAGGCCGGCCAGTTTTCCGTGCGGGATGGCGATGCCGTTGCCGATCCCGGTGCTGCCGAGCTTTTCGCGCTCAAGCAGCGCCTTGAGCAGTTCTTGTGCGTTAATGCCGGTTTGAACCTCGGCCAGATGTTTTACAACCTCTTCCATCACGTGCTGCTTGGTTGTTGCCGTGAGGTTCGGCAGTATGAGGCGTTCGTTCAGAAGCGTGCTTATGTTCATGTCGGTGTTCCTGTTGTATGATTAGAGTTAGCCGTTTTCGGGTTCTATCAGTCCAAAGTCTCCGTTGCGGCGGCGGTACAGCACATTGACCTTGCCGGTGTCGGTATTTTTAAACACGTAGAAATCATCATCGCTCTCGCCGAGTTCATGCACGGCGGCATCGACGGTCATGCTGCTGATTGCGATTGATTCTGATTTAATCATGGTGTTGTTTTTCATGCCCGCAAAATCTTCAGGCGAGAAAATATTATGCCTCGCATTGCGGTGGTCCTTATGGCTTGTCAGCTTGTCCTTGTATTTTTTGGCCTGACGTTCGATTTTGTCCATGACAAGATCAATCGCCGTGTACATATTGTCCTCATTCGTCTCTTTAGCGGTGATCTGGGCTCGGTTGACATTGACGATTACCTCGGCAATGTTGCTCCTTTTTTCCAGCGACAGAATGACCGATATTTCGGTTACCTTGCTGAGATATTTCTCAACGCGGGAAACCTTGTCGTGGACGTATTGTTTCAGGGATTCATTGGGTTCGAGATGCCTGAATGTGACGGTCATTTCCATGGGAACTCCTCCAGCTGCAGTGTTAAAAGTGTTTTTTGCGCTTTGATGATGAAAGGACCTGGAGCATTTCACGATACTTTGTAACCGTCCGGCGGGCTATGTGAATCCCTTCGGCGGTCAGCATATTTGCAATTTCCTGATCACTCAGGGGTTTGTAGGGATCTTCGCTCTGGATCATGTCCCTGATTTTGTTTTTTACGCTTTCCGATGCAATCGATTCGCCGTCAGCGGATGCCAGCCCGCTGTTGAAAAAATACTTCAGCTCGTATATCCCATGCGGTGTGTGGGCATATTTGTTGGTAGTAACCCTGCTGATGTTGGACTCATGCATCCCGATGTCTTCGGCAACATCGCGCAGCACCAGCGGCTTGAGATGGCCTTCGCCGTATTCAAAAAAATCATGCTGGAATTTGATGATGCTTTTCATGACATTAACGATGGTGCTCTGACGGTGATACACGCTTTTTATGAGCCAGACGGCGGAGCGGAGTTTTTCCTGAATATACTCCCGGGCCTTGTCGGATGACGCATCGTTGCCGGTCAGCAGCTTTTTATAAAAGCTGTTGATCTTCAGTTTCGGCTGTCCGTCTTCATTGAGCGACACGACAAATTCGCCCTCAATTTTATGCACGTATATGTCGGGGGTTATATAGTGCGTTGCATTTGTATTGAAGCTCCTGCCGGGGCGCGGCTCAAGGTGGGCGATCAGCTCGCAGGCCTCAACGGCTTCCTTGAGCGGGATATGCATGTCTTTGGCGATCGCCTGGTATTTTTTCCGTTCCAGATCTTTCATGCAGTTGAGCAGAATGCTCTTCATCAGTTTGTTGCAGTCCGGCAGGACGTCGCACTGGGCCAGCAGGCATTCCTGCAGTGTCAGTGAGGCAACCCCTACAGGATCGAATTTTTTTATTTTTTCGCGCACCGCTTCTACGGTCGCAAGGTCGTAGTCCGTGATATCGGCGATTTCCTGCGGACTGAGCATCAAATAACCGTCACCGTTGAGGTTGCCGATAATGTATTCCCCGACAGCAAGCCCGGCATCATCCAGGGTGTGCATGCGCAGCTGCCACAGCAGATGCTCTTCGAATGTTGTCTGGCGTGTAATCCCGGGTTCGAAATCATCGCGGACCTCAAAAGCGCCTGCTGAGCTGCCGGAGACGGGGCGGGCATTGCGGTCAATATAGTTGTTCCAGTCGAAATCATCGGATGCTGAGGCTGAAGTGGATTCGGCTGCATCAGGGGTTGCCGGCTCGACATCGTCTGCGCTGGCGGTGCTTTGGTCGCCTTCAAGCATTTCGTCCAGCACCGGGTTTTCATCGATTTCCTGGCGTATGACGTCGGACAGTTCCAGCCGGGACAGCTGCAGCAGCTTGATCGCCTGCTGCAGCTGCGGTGTCATAATCAGCTGCTGTGACAATTTCAGCTGTTGTTTAAGTTCCATGATCGCCTGCGCGTCTCATGTTAATGCTGAGAATCGTCGCTCGTTCAGTATGTGCCGGATGGTGCATATGTGTGCGTACTGTCCGCCTGTATAAAAAGACTTTTTCAACACCCTGCTCAAGTGTATTGAAAACATTTTCAGATGGCAAGCGCTTTTAAAAATGCCGCAGCGTACCTTACATGCTGAAGTTTTCACCAAGATAAATACTGCGGGCCCTGGTGCTGGCCACGATAATATCCGGCTGGCCCTCCTCCAGAATGCGGCCGTCGGAGACAATATAGGCGCGGTCGCAGATACCGAGCGTTTCCCGGACATTGTGATCAGAGATCAACACGCCGATTCCCCGGGCCTTCAGGCGCAGTATTATCTGCTGGATATCCTGAACCGCGATTGGGTCAATGCCGGTGAAGGGTTCATCAAAGAGTATAAACCTGGGCGCAGTCGCCAGCGCACGGGTTATTTCAACCCTGCGGCGCTCGCCGCCGGAAAGCAGGAATGCTTTGCGCTTGGCGATATGGGAGATATTAAGCTCCTGCAGGTGCATGGCGAGCCGCTCAAGCCGTTCGGCGCTGCTGATGGGCATAGTCTCAAGCACCGCCATGATATTATCCTCGACACTGAGCTTCCTGAAAATTGATGTTTCCTGGGGCAGGTAGGTAATGCCGCGCCGGGCCCGCAGATACATGGGAAGGTCGGTGATGTCGTCACCGCTGAAAACTACCCGGCCGCTGTCGGGCGCGTAGATTCCAACCAGCATGTAAAAGGTCGTTGTTTTGCCGGCGCCGTTGGGGCCGAGCAGACCGACGATTTCCCCCGCATGTACATCGAGGCAAACGCGGTCGACGACCCGTTTGACGCCGAATTCCTTGACAAGGTCGTGAGCTGTAAGAGAGATCATGTGCGTGAGCCGTATGCTGTCCGGTGCAATTGAGGATTTAAGGTCGTTTTTTGTCACTGGCAGGGTAAATGGTGGCACTCGCACGGCTGTTTGGTTCGCCTTCGACAACCGTGCGCTCTTCTTTGAGAAACACGGTGATTTTTCGGCCGTGCACAACATTATCACCCTGCCAGACACGGGGACTGCCGGTTGCCACGATTGTCTGGTTTGCGTTGTCGAACACAATGCTGCTGCCGGTTGCAATACGGTCTCCCTGCAAGACCCGGACATCGCCTTTTGCCTCAACGCGGGACAGACCGCCGGATTCGGAATAAAACACATGCATCGCGTTGGCAAACATGACGATATCATCCTGCCGGGCAACGACATTGCCGTTAAAAATCGCCATGTTCTGGCGGTTGTCATATTCCATGGTGTCGGAATTTATGCTGATGGCTTTGGCAAGCGAGAAAAAACCGGAATCACGGGCGTCTTTGGCTGCGGCACGCTTTTTTCCGGCAGGCACGGATACAGGCGTTTCAGCGGGCATTACGGCAGCCGCTGACGCGGATGCAGGACTGTCGGCTGCTCCAGATACGTCTGGTGAGTCCGGTACTACAGGTGCGTCTGGTACTACAGATACGTTGTCTGCGACTGCATCGGCGGGAGCTGACCCGGACGCGGAAGGTGGGCGGGGCTCTTCCTGCAGGGGGCCGAAGGTTGAAAGCAGTTCACGTTCTACATCATAGCCGCCGGCCGGGGTGCTTTTGGGTGACACGCGCCCGGTGCTGACCTGCGGACGTTCGGCAGCCGGTATCCGGTCGGCTTTCTCCATAATTTCCTGGTCAAGGGTAGTGACGATCGTCTCAATGAGACTCTGTATTTCCAGGCCCTCGGAGAACGTTTTAAAATTAGGCCCGGCTGAGGCGGTCGTGAACAATTCAGCATCTATGCTGTGCTCGTCGCGGATTTTCGTGATCGTGCCCATAATAATATAGTTGGCATTGAGAAGCTTTGCCAGCCGGCGCAGGCGGTCTTCGGTCATGGCGACATAATCATCGGGCTGCAGAACCGATTGTATTTTCTGGCTGTCCACGCTGATGATAGCGGGATTGAGTGCCAGCTGTCTGGCGATTGACGCAGCAACCTCGGCGCCGAGGGTCGGCTCTTTACCAAGGCTGAAAACTTCAAAGGGCAGTACCGCCACGCCGACGCCGTAGTTCTGGCTGCTTTCCCGGGCATGGGCAGCCGGAGGCAGCGCAGTCATGGCAGCCCAGAGCGCGATAATCATGCAGGCGGACAGCGTCCGGTTCTTGAACGCACCGCGGTGCGTCAGCTTGCTGATACAGGAGTTCAGGATAGTTGTTTTCATTGCTTACCCGCCACATTCACGTTTTTTAAGAGTGTTACAGTTTCAGTGCTGAGATCCGCAATCATGCCCACACCCTTCATGACGAGCGGTCCGCGGGTGATGGTGATCGGATCATCTGTTGTTATGATTCTTGCGGCATTGTCATAATGGGCCGATTGCGTTTCGATTGTCGCGTTATCGGGCAGAATGGCTTTCAGTCCGCCGCTGATGCGCAGGTTTCTGGTTTCCATGTCGAGTTCGCCGTGCGCGGCTGCTAGCCGGTACGAAGCGCCGCTGCGCTGGTAAAACGTGATTTCTACGCCGTCGAGTATCAGTTTTTTGCCTTCATCGAAAACCCGCGCTTTGACGGCGTTGAGATCCCACAGTTTAAAATTATCCGCACCCAGCGTGCTGTAGGAGACGTTGTTGAGCTCGACCTCCGCGTCTGTTGCAGGGGCAGGTGCCTCGTCATGACTGACGACGATGGCACTTTTTTTTTCGCGCAACGCAATGCCCAGAACAGTTATCAGCAGGCATACGGCAGTAAGCAGCAGAACGGTTCTGATTCGTGCGTTATGTTTCATACACCAGCGATTCTTCCGGCACTTCCGGCACGGGTGCGCATGCGGCTGTTCTGCATCAGACCACCCCGGCACGCAGGATGTCGTGCAGATGGATAATACCGTCAACAGCGCAGGGCGAAACCCCTTCGCTCACAAACAGGCTGGTAATGCTGTGGAGCTCCATGCGCTGCAGGGCTTCGGCTGCAAGCGCGTCCTGCGATATGGTTTTGGGAGAAGCCGTCATAACCTCACGGGCTGTTGTTGTAAGGATATCACTGCCTTTTTCGAGGGCGCGGCGTAAATCACCGTCAGTGACAACGCCGATCAGCTCTCGTTCGTTGTTGCACACACCCGTAACGCCGAGGCGCTTTGAGGTCATTTCAATCAGGACAAGTTTCATTGAGTCATCGGCGTGCACCATCGGCACCCGGTCGTGGCGGTGCATCAGATCCGATACCCGCAGGAGCAGTTTTTTTCCCAGCGATCCCCCCGGGTGCAGCAGGGCGAAGTCATCTGCGCAAAATCCGCGGCGTTCAAGTACTGTTATGGCCAGCGCGTCGCCCATGGCCATGGTGGCGGCGGTGCTGGCGGTGGGCACCAGGCCCAGCGGGCAGGCTTCCTGTTTGACGCCGATATCAAGCACGGCATCGCCGTTGCGCGCCAGTTCAGAGTCGCGCTTGCCGGTCATGGCTATAAGCTTGAGGCCGAAGCGTTTAATGATCGGCAGAATTCTCAGGAGTTCCTCGGTTTCGCCGCTGTTGGAAACCGCGATTACCACGTCATCGCGCGCGATCATGCCGATATCGCCGTGCAGTCCTTCGGCCGGATGCAGGAAAAAAGCCGGCGTGCCCGAACAGGCGAACGTCGAGGCTATTTTCTGGGAAACAAGCCCGGATTTGCCGATACCGGTCACGATGACTTTCCCGCGGCATGCAAGAATAAGGTTGACGGCCCTGACAAAGTCTTCATCGAGCCGCTCACGCAGCTGCAGGACAGCTTCGCTTTCGATTTCAAATATGCGTCGTGCACGTTCAAGTATCATGGAGATCAATTCCCGGTACTCATAGTATCCACAAACCTGTTAATTAATTTCAGGCACGCACCCTGCAATCTGCCGGACCTGCTCAAGCAGTGGGGGCAGATCATCCAGCCCCAGGGCGTTTGCTCCATCGCAGGGCGCAGTGTCGGGGTCTTCATACACTTCGAGAAACAGCGCATCGATACCCACGGCGGCGGCAGCCCTGCACAACGGGGCGACAAAGCGGCGCTCTCCGCCCGAGGCGCCGTCAGCGCCGCCGGGAAGCTGGACGCTGTGGGTCGCATCGAAAACGACCGGGCATCCGAAATCGCGCATCAAAACAAGGCTGCGCATGTCAACCACGAGATTATTATATCCAAGCGTCACGCCGCGTTCTGTTACCAGGATATTGTCATTGCCCGTGCTGCGGGCTTTGGCAATAACGTGTCGCATGTCGAGCGGGGCCAGAAACTGTCCCTTTTTGATGTTGAGCGGCTTGCCGGCGGCTGCGGCCGCGCAGATCAGGTCGGTCTGTCGGCATAAAAAAGCCGGTATCTGCAGCATATCCAGAACCTCTGCGGCCGGGCCGACTTCGCTGACCGCGTGGATATCGGACATGACCGGTACGCCGATATTCTGGCGGATGGACTGCAGTACTTCAAGGCCGGCGAAAAGGCCCGGTCCGCGGTAGGCATTGATCGAAGTTCGGTTGGCCTTGTCGTAGGATGCCTTAAAGATAAACGGCATTCCGGCTGCGGCGGCAATGTCGCGCAGCCGCGAGGCAAGGCGCACTGTTTTCCGGTGGTCAGGCTCTATGACGCAGGGGCCGGCGATGAGTGCGGGGCCCCGGCCACCGATCGTTACCGTGCCAACCTGTATCGGGCGTGTTCGGGTCATTGGTCTTTCGGCAGTCCGTTTGAATTCAGTATGCGCTGTGCATGCCCGCGGCGGCACAGTTTATCAATAGTCTATTCAAGTGATTATTGCCACAAAAAAATCATCCGTATAACCTCAGCGCTGCCTCTGCGCGCGCAATGTCACCGGGAACATCAACGCCGAGCGGATAATACCGGGTTTCTGCTACGAATATCGCATGGCCGTGTTCAAGCGCACGCAATTGTTCGAGGCTTTCGGCAATTTCAAGCGGCGTTTGCGGCAAAGCGCTGTATGCAAGCAAGAAAGAACGTCTGAACGCATATAAGCCGATGTGGCGAAACATCTGACACGGCTGCGCGGCAGTGCGCATATACGGCACAGGGCAGCGCGAAAAGTAAAGCGCAAGGCCGTGCATGTCCGTGACCACCTTGACGATATTGTGATCGGCCGGGTCATCTTCGGGGCGGAGCCGTGTTTTCAACGTTGACATGGCAAGCCCGGGGTCGTCAAGCAGCGGCCGGACAGCTTCGGCCATGGCTTCCGGCGGCAGAAGAGGCTCATCTCCCTGGATATTGACAATGATGTCGGCATCAAGCGTGCGCGCTACCTCGGCAACCCGGTCAGTTCCGGTTTGATGTCCGGCTGACGTCATACATACCTCGCCGCCGAATGACTGTACCGCGTGCTGTACGTTGATATCATCAGTGGCTACAATAACCCTTTCGATCAGGCTGCAGGCCGTTGCATGCTCATAGACATGCTGAATCATCGCTTTGCCGCAGATCAGCGCAAGCGGCTTGCCCGGGAACCGGGTTGATCCCATGCGTGCCGGAATGACAGCCGTCACGTTCACAGGAAATTATCTCCATGTTTTTTTCGTGTTCGTGATGATGCGCCCGTGCGGGATGCGAGCCTGGCAACGCAGGCCGCAATCAGCAGCAGGGCCAGAACAAGCGCCCCCCAGTACGGTGGCCGGATAAACAGCAGCGTGGCGGTGTGCAGCACACAGCGTGCCAGTGAGGCCCGGTCGACAGCGTGAAGCGCCACAAGGGGTACTGATGCGAGCAGTCCGTCATGCAGCAGGATGCGAGCCTGGCCGAACTCCTGACCCATGGCTACCGGAGCCTGCACGGATTCAGCAAAATCATTCTGTACAACGATTGAGTCAAGGCTGCTGCGTTCAACCGTGAGAATCACCGGCGCGGCTGGCCCCAGCGCGACATGATCCTGCGCGCCTTTCCATACAGATGCCTGAGCAAGAGGCGTGGCGGCGGAAAGCACCTCAAGAGTGGTGAAATTCCTGAATCCGTAGGTGATCAGCTGCCGGGCCACTGCTTCGCGCTGGCGTACGGTCCCGGCCCCCATGACAACAGCGATAAAACGATCCTGCTCCTGCTGGGCGGTTGCAACTATGTGATAACCCGCCGTGGAAAACCATCCGGTTTTAAGTCCGTCGAAACCGCTGTCAAGCCACAGCAGCCCGTTGCGGTTGCGCTGCGTGATGGCATTGTAGGTCAGTTCCTTTGTGCTGTGTATCTGCAGGCATTCCGGGTGGTGACTGATATAGTAGTCGGCAAGGATTGCCATATCACGGACGGTGGTATACTGCTCATCGGGCAATCCGTGGCTGTTTTTAAACATGGTGTTGTTCATCCCGATTTCAGCGGCCTTGCGATTCATCTTTTCGACAAAGACATCTTCAACGCCGGCTATGTGCTCGGCGACCGCCACGCAGGCGTCATTACCACTCACAATGGCGATGCCCTCAAGCAGCTTGCGAAGCGGAACCCGGCTGTTGACCGCTACGAACATTTTCGATCCGCCGGTGCGCCAGGCTTTTTCGCTGATAACGACCTCGTCATCAAGGGAGGCATATCCGTTATCGATTGCATCGTTCGCAACCACGAGGGTCATGATCTTTGTCAGGCTCGCGGGCGGGATTGAAAGATCCGGGTTTTTTGCGCAGATAATCCGGCCCGAGCGCTCATTCATTAAAAGAACAGACTCGGCAGCGACATCAAAGGGGGGGGCAGGCTCGGCGGCCTGAACCGGGCCTGCATACAGCAGACAGAGCGTATATAGTGCGGCTGACAGGAACCTGTGGCGTGTAGACAGCATGGCGGTTGATTTCCCCCGGCACAAGTAAATATTTGAAAAAAAAGCGTCAAAAATCAAATAAGTATAGTTGAAATAACGAGTGAAGGCAATATAAATAAGTCAACGCGGGCGAACACGTGCGGAAAGATCCGTCAGGCAGCAGGGCAGGGGCTGGTGCAGTACCGGCAGTTTCAGCGGTAGCGGCCGAGCATATCATTAAAGCGGATGCGCAGCAGGTCGATTCCGCAGGTGATCACATTTTTAAAAACCCGTACTTTTGAATCCCCGACATGTTTCCAGTATACGGGAATTTCCCTGACATGGCAGTTGAATTTTTTTGCGATAAAAAGATCTTCGGCATCAAAGCTCCAGTTATTGAGGCGCTGGCGGCTGAATATTGTGCGGGCAGCCTCACGGCTGTAGCACTTAAATCCGCAGGTGAAATCCGACTGATGCATGCCCAGGACGATGTTTGCCAGAACAATATAGCCGCAACCGAAAAATTTACGTTTCAGCGGTGCAGCATGTTTTATTGTGCGCACGGCAATATATATATCAAAATCGTCACCAAGAGCGGGGATGAACGTGTCCAGTTCGGAGATGGCGGTTGAGCCGTCGGCATCCAGAAAAAGGATATGCTTACCGCGCGCGGCAAGCATGCCGGTGCGCAGGGCGCCCCCCTTGCCAAGGTTGCGCTTCAGCCGTTCGATGCTGTACATGCCCGGCGCATGCTCTGCGAGCAGGCGTGTAACAAGCGCCACGGTTGCATCCGTGCTGCCGTCATCAACCACCAGAATTTCGCATCTGAGCGGGCAGCGTTTGACATAGCGGGCAACGTCCAGCAGAAACGGCTCAATGCGCCTGGCTTCATTAAATACCGGAATGACGACTGACAGCTGAATCTCATTATCCATAGTGAAGAACCCAACATTTTTACATGAACCGATGAAAAGCCCGATGATGCGTATTGATTTTTGTTTTTAAATAATATAGGTTTTACTTTAAAATTAAAAGTATTTTTTTAAATTTTTCATAACGCAGCTGTGATTTCAGGTGATTTTTAGCGGTATCAGGCATTGTTTTTATAAGCAAAGGGAAGCACGCGCACTCCTCTCACGGCCGGATGTAATGTTTGAAAAGACAGTACAACAAATGTCTCTGACGATGCGCTCTGCTCTGCTGACGGCAATCATTGTGCTCGGTGTGCTGTTGCGCGGCTGGAACATTCAGCAGGGCCTGTGGTGGGATGAAATCTGGAGTACGCTTGAATATGCCACCGCTTCCTCATGGTGGTATACGATCAGCCAGCTGGGCTATTATTTCAACAATCATCCGCTGTATTCGATCGCCGCCAGGATATCAATCGCCGTGCTCGGGGCCTCTGAGTTCAGCCTCAGGCTGCCCTCGGTGCTCATGGGCACAGCGGCGCTGCCGGTTCTCTACCTGCTGGCTCGCCCGCTGACCGGCACCGCCCCGGCCCTGCTGGCAACGCTGCTGCTGGCATTGTCGGCCTTTCATATCGATCACTCCAGCGAAGCGCGCGGCTATTCCGGCATGCTGCTGTTTGCTCTGCTTGCCAGCCTGTTTTTTTTTAAGGCCCTTAATGGAGCTTCGAAGCGCGCCTGGATTTTTTTTGTTCTCTGCACCTTTCTAGGGTTTTACTGTCACGTATATATGGCCCAGGTACCGCTGGCACAGGTCATGTGCTGCGTGCTGCTGATGGCTGAGCAGGCTTTGCGAAAGGAGCGCAACCGCTTCATGTATGCCGGGGCGCTGCGGCACCTTGTGCTGGCGCTTGCAGCGGCCGCTGTGCTGACGCTGGCGGCCTATGCCCCCATGCTGAAATTTTTTGTCGCCAACGCCGGCAAGGTTCAGCTTCTGCGCGTTGACCGCCTGCCGTTTGTGGCTGAGATGTATGAGACCGTCCTGCCGGGTTTTGCGACCCTGCCCGGCATGCTGCTCTACAGCGCGCTGTTTGTGTGCGGGCTGCTGTATCTGGGCAAACGCTCGCCGGCGCTGCTTATATATACGATCCTTATCTGCAATATTCCACTGCTGCTGTACCTGCAGTTGAATCCCATGTTTATTTTTAAGCGCTATTTTTTGCCGGCACTGCCATTCTGCCTGCTGACGCTTGCCTGCGGCATGGAATGGATCGCACACTCCTGCCGGCTGAGGGGGCTGGCGCGCATCGCGTTTTATTGCTGTGTACTGTGTGCGATTGCGTGGTTGCAATGGCCATCCATACGCACTGTTACGACGCAGAGCCGCCAGCATTACCGTGAGGCGGCTGTCTATGCCGCGGATCATTCTGATGCATCGGATGCGGTTTTTGCAATAGGACAGGCCGGACAGCATTTCAGCTATTACGCAACCGTGCCGGTGCTCGTGCCGGAGACATTTGACGGTTTTCAGATGCGGCTGCATGAGGTGCCGCAGGCCTGGTGTCTGATCAGCGCATGGCTGCCCGAGCTGCGCCCGGCCCATGAGCCGTTCCTGCTGTATACGGAAGATCCGGAACATCAGCGGATCTATGACTATGTCAAAGCGCATTTCCAGCTGGCCGCGCAGTTTCACGGCGTATTTAATACCTATGTCTACCGATGGCCGGCTGCGGCTGAAGCTCGGCCGTAACCCTGACCGTACAACAGGTGATGCCGGAGCGGGCGCGCCGGTGCGTGGTGGCTCAGTCGCCGGTGCAGGGTCCGGAAATCAGCACTTGAGGGATTCCGCCGGGCAGCATGCCGGCAATGCGCTGCTCAATCTGTTCGGTACGCTCCCGGGCTGCATCGATTCTGCGTATATCGCCGGGTGATTTCCCGTAGCGGGATTTAAGGTAGGCAAAGCGTTCATGCAGGGGCACAACCCGGTCATGCAGCACGCGCTTATCGGCGTAGCTGACAATTTCGGCAGCACTGATGCTGCCCCCGTCGCTGTCCGGCGTGACATGCTGACGGATGATATCGGCAACTCCGTGATAGCCCTGTGCGGCAACGGCTGCCGCGCCGCTCAGCGAGTGGTTTTCACCCGTTGTCAGGCTGCGGGTCTTTGTAATGTCATGCAGCAGGGCGGCTGCTTCAATTTCCGCGATGTCATAGTGCCCCCCGTTGTCATTCAGACAGCGTGCAAGCGTGACCGCGACCCGGCACACTGCCAGGCTGTGATGCCTGATGTGCGGGAGCATATCGCTTGCCGCAATGATCTCAAGGCAGGTACGGCGGTCGGGAACGGTGCTGTTATTCGGCATGTTCTGTGCCTGCGTTTCGTGACGTAACGGTTCAGGGGTTGCAGTATGGGTTGCTCACCGAGCCCTATGGTTCACAATCCATGTGAGCGCATCAGCGCCCGTAGTGGGCACGACCGGGCAGACTGCGTTCATGTAGTTCTATACCAGAAACCGGTTTGCGGGACAACCGGTCCGCCACGAAGTCTTGACAAAAAATGGTTTTTGTATATAACAATATAGTAAATGTGTGTATAGTATCCTGCATTGCCGTACCGGAGTATTTCATGAAGCCTGAAGGATCATCCCGGCGAAGAGCCCTGCCGGCCCTTGCACGTAATCTTCAGAAGATTCTGAGCTGTTTTGAGTTCAGCTCAATCATGAAAACACGTCCGGTGCTGACCATTACCCAGATGCGGGTGCTGGCGTTTTTCAATGACCGCGACGTGATTCATATCTCCGATATCAGCCGCAGGCTCGATATGTCGATTCAAAGTGTCAATAACATCATATCGCGTCTGGAGTCGACCGGCTATGTGCAACGCAGTGCGAACCTTCAGGACCGCCGCCTGACCGACATCCGGTTGACCGATACGGGCCGGGCAAGTATTGAGTCATTTCAACGTTTTCATGTGAAGCATCTGCAGGCGCTTCTTCATGGATTGAGCGAGCAGGACCGCCGCCAGTTGACGCGCTCTCTCGATGAGGCGGCCCGCATTCTTGCAAAAGCTGAATACAGTATGCGGAAATCCGCTGCAACGGCAGCTGATGCCTGCCCGGATAAATTGATACCCATGCATCGCGAAGTCCCAGAAATACAAAGGTCTGCTGAACAGCAATGAAACCGCACATCCGGCACTGCACATGGAACAGCCTTGCTGACAACACCCGCGCGCGGCATGCGAGGGTTGCGCTCACGGGCATTGCCGCCGGAAAGGTGGTGCCGGAGCACAGCGCCGGCGAGCTGCTTGCCGCGATCCTTGAGCCGGGCGACCGCGTTTGCATTGAAGGCAACAATCAGAAACAGGCCCGGGCGCTGGCCCGGGCCCTTGCAGGGCTTGATCCTGCAACGATACATGATTTGCACATGCTGCAGTCGTGTGTGCAGCTGAGCGAGCATCTTGCCGTGTTTGAGCGCGGTATCGCCCGGCGCCTTGATGTGAGCTATGCCGGCCCCCAGGCCGGTCACCTGGCAGCGCTGGTCGCAGACGGCCGGGTGGAACTCGGATCGTTTCATACCTATGCCGAGCTCTACAGCCGCTATTTTCTGGATTTAGCGCCGAGGGTTGCCCTTGTTGCTGCGCAGAGCGCTGATCGTGCCGGTAATCTCTATACCGGACCCAATACCGAGGAGACGCCCCTGATCGTTGAGGCCGCTAAATGCCGCCAGGGTATTGTGGTTGCGCAAGTCGAGACTCTAGTCGAGCGGGTGCCCCGGGTGGATATTGCCGCGGACTGGGTCGATTATGTCATCGTGGTCGGGGAGCCGTGCCTGCGCCTGCCGCTGTTTACCCGTGATCCGGCAAAGATCAGTGATGCAAGCATTTTGATCGCGATGATGGTGCTCAAGGGCATCTATCTACCGCTCGGCATCACGTCGCTCAATCACGGAATCGGTCATGATACGGCTGCCATTGAGCTGCTGCTGCCGACCTACGGGGCTGAGCTCGGCATGCGCGGAACACACTGCACGCACTGGGCACTGAACCCTCATCCGACCCTGATTCCCGCCATTGAATCTGGTTTTGTGAAATCAGTGTATTCGTTCGGCGCCGAAGAAGGCATGGACGCCTATGTTGCAGAGCGCAGTGATGTTTTCGCACTCGGGCCCGATGGCTCGCTGCGCTCCAACAGGCCGTATGCCCAGATGGCCGGGCAGTACGCGGTTGATCTTTTTGTCGGCGCAACGCTTGAGATAGATCAATACGGGAACAGCACGACAATAACGCCGGATCGTTTTGTCGGATTCGGCGGCGCGCCGCACATGGGCTCAAATCCGCGCGGCCGGCGCCATGCAACCCATGCCTGGCAGGCCTGTGCGCAGGGCGCATGGTACCAGCAGCAGGGACTGCCCGGCAGGAAAGCGGTTGTGCAGATCGCGCATACCGTGAGCCGCTCAGGTCGTCAGGCCTTCGTTGAACGCCTCAGCGCTGTGGGGATGGTCGGCATGCCGGCGTGTCCCGTGATGATTTACGGTGATGATGTCACTCACGTTGTAAGTGAAAACGGCATAGCGCACCTGTGGCGCTGCCGCGACCGTGAGGAGCGCCGACGCTGTATCTGCGCCATCGCCGGAGAGGGCTCAACGCTGAGGCCGCAGGTCTCGGATGCAGATAGCAAACAATTGCGTGCTTCCGGACTGGTGAGCCGGCCCGGTGATATCGGTGTTGAGCCTGCGCGTGCAACAGGCGAACTGCTTGCAGCCCGTTCGCTTGACGATATTGTCGAGTGGTCCGGCGGGCTCTACAGCATACCGGTTTGCCTGGCATGAACAAAGCACCGGCACCGGTCGTTTTTTATATACGCGCATAAAGAGGGTATGCTGAACTTTTGTGAGCCGCCCGGCTGGTATGGTGGCGGATATGGAAATGCCCATGTATAAACACCTGAAAATACACTGCGATACTGATGCGTTCCTGCTGCTGTTGCTGTGTTTTTTTGTTGCCTGTATCGCCGGTGTGCTTATCAGCCCGCCCGATGCTGTGCACGGTATCAACCATGACTACCATGCGGTTTTCAAGAAGCCCGTTAAGGACCCCGGACGCCAGCAGGCACAGGCTGCGTTTTTTTCGGTTGCGACACCGGTATGGAGCGCTTACTCACAGGAGGACTGCGCGCTGTGCAGAACCGGACCGGCATCCGTTCCGGTTATTCCGCTTCGTGCCCGTATTCAAACCTGGCGTTTGCTTCTGTGGCCTGGCTAAACCCGGCCGGCGGCAATGAGTTTTTTTGTGCCGGTTTGTGATACGCCGTATTTTCTAATATACGTAACAACGGTATGCCCGTGAGTACTAACATTTTTAAAAGGAGGTAGCAGATGAAACGAAGGATTGTACCCGTAGTGATGGCCCTGGTTGCGTTGTTGCTTATTCCGTACGGAGCATTCGCAGCCGAAAAAAAAGGACTGCTGGTCTATGATTCGATTTACGGCTCAACCGTGGAGGTTGCCTACTGGATCAAGGCAATCATCGGCCATGAGCACCGTCTCGATGTCAAGTCCATCCCGCAGATCACCACCCTTGAGCCCTATGATTATATTATTCTCGGCAGTGCCACGCGCAACGAAGGTCCGCTCAAGGGAATGCATGAGTTTATCGAGGCCAACCGAAGCGTGCTTGCAGAAAAAGAGCTCTGTTTCTTCCTCGTGTGCGGCGACAGCGATGAAACCCAAGTGCTCACGTATCCGGGAAAACCAGCCCACCTGATTGCCGGGCGCAATTATCTGCAGCCGATATATGATCGCTATCCTGAACTGAAATACACCTGTATTGGCGGTTTCGGCGGGCGCCAGGTGATGACGTCTCTTGGTATGACCGACCGGCTGCAGATCAAGCTGCTCGAAAAGCTGGCCAAGGAAGGCGCGGTCTGGATCGGCCGTGAGATCTGGGAATCACTGGTCGTTGAGCGCGTTGAGGCATTTGCCAATGAGGTGCGCGTCAAGGTACTTGGACTTGAGCCCCGTGAAAATGTCGAGCAGTTTCGCGGTTACTGGGATTCGCTCCAGCCGGCCAACCGGTCTGATTTGAGCCTGAAAAAATTCAAGCCCAAACCCTGGACCGAAAAGGTCAGCACGGATAAGATTTACTATTCCCGCAGCCGCTTTACGGCTGATCTGGAGCCCGCGATCGCGATGATCGAGGCCTGGGCGCGCGACAGCGGTTATGAACTGCGCCCGCAGGTAAAGTCATTTTTCAATGTGTATTATCATGCTGCGAAAACCTACGGCGGCAAAGAGCGTATTATTCACATAGTGCCTTCGACTATGCCGGAGGATCCGGGAACCGTGCATATCTCTTTCCGCAGTTATGACAAGCCTGAGGAGCGCACAGAAGTCGAGAAAGATATTAATGCTGCAGAAGCCCTGCTGTGGGCGGACGGCCGTAAACTGCCGTAAGCCTGTCCAGAATTTGTTCCTGTCATTTTAAAAAACCGGTGAGCCATACGGCCCACCGGTTTTTTTATGGTCAAGGCAGCGTAACCGTATACCTGTCAGCAGACGGCCTCCAGAATGGCGATGCAGCGGTCTGTGATGCGGCTGTCCGGTGCACGGGCCGCGCATTCATGAAAATGCTGCAGTGCTGCCTGTTTGTTGCCGAGCCTGGCATCCACGACACCGCGCAGTTGTTTGGCCTGCGGCTCGCCGGGGTAGGCGGCAATGGCGCGGTCAAGATAGGGAATCGCCCCGCGGTCGTTTTCCTGAATGATCTTCGCCTTGGCCATCAGCACCAGCCCAGTGTAATCATTGGGTGCGATTTTCAGGGCTTCATGCAGCAGTGCTTCACCCTCGCGGTATTTTTTTGCTATCAGCGCTTCTTCGGCATCTTTCTGCTTGTCGATGGCGGGCTTGAGCTTGCGCAGGCGAGCGGTTGCATCCATGTATCGCTCTCGGTTGACGGAAGCGCGCATGTTTGCCGTGTATCTGGTTTCAACTTCCCGGCGCATGCTGTTGTAGCGCTCCGTGCTCATGGGGTGGCTGGAGAACATCTGCTCAACCATGGACGGCTCGGTTTTTGAAAGACCGCGCAGCATGTCCATAAGGCGGACCATGCCGTTGGGGTTGTGCCCGGCCTTGCACATGTATTCAAGCCCGAGCGCGTCGGCCTGACGCTCGTCCGAGCGGCTGTACTTTGCAAGCAGCAGCCCGGCGGCAATACCGCCCAGGCCCAGTGCAAGTGCCGCAGCGTCGCTGTCGACCTGCGTTGCCAGCAGAATACCGACACCCGCCACGGCAATGCCTGCCAGTGTCTGCTTCGACATTTGCTGTGCTGTGTGCCGGGCGCTGATGTGGCCGACTTCATGGCCGATCAAGGCGGCCAGTTCCGATTCGTTTTCAAGCGACAGAAGAATGCCGCGTGTGATGCCGATTGTGCCGCCCGGAAACGCGTAGGCATTGACATAGTTTGCGTTGAGCGCATTGAAGGTGTAGGGCATCTCAGGGCGGTGGGATACTTTTCCGATGCCACGGCCGACACCCTGAACATAGCTTTGCAGGCCCGTGTCCTGCACGCGTCCGTAGTCCTGTGAAATCTGGTCGGGGGCATGCTGTTTATCAACAGCAATTTCCTGCGAGGGGCTCATAAAGTTGAGCTGGCGCTGACCGGTCACCGGGTTTGTGGCGCACCCGATGATAAGCCCGCCGCCTGCAAGTGCAAGCAGGGTCAGCATATCGCGCCGGTTGAGATATCCGTGTGTGCAGAGGTCTTCAAAATACCAGTCGGTAATTACGTGCTTCATGTGCAGAGCTCCTGTATCAGTAGTGTCCAAAATAATTTAGAACAGGCCCTCTGGCCGGGGCCGTGCCGTCCCATCCGGAAATTTTTGCACTGCCGATGCAACGGCACGTCCTGTAAAATTCATTGTATACACGGCCCGGGTGCACTGCTGTATACAACAATCGCGGGGGCGTGCCTGGGGCCCGTTTGAAATATTCCGGCACACGGGCCGATAATGACATGAGGTCTTCTTTGCCGGATGGGACGGCACGGCCCCGGCCAGAGGGCCTTCAGCAGCGATCGAATAATTTATTTTGGACAAATCTGCTCCTGTATGAAACTACAATGCATGGCCGGCAGCGGTATGGATGCATAGCGCGCGATGTTTTCAGTTATAGTATTAACCATAGACCATTTCAAGTCAACTGAAGGTGCCGTCGCTGAGAGCAGCCATCAATAAAGACGTTGACCGCTGTGTTTTTTTTTTCTATGATTCTATCTGGTTTAACGTATCTGCCCATCAGCCCGTCCCGGGGCTGCAATCCGCAGGGAGTCTGCCATGAAATTACATGTTACCGCAGCCTTGATCGGATGCCTGCTGCTCTGTGCTGTTCCCGCGCAGGCCCTCACTATCGGCGATCCATTTCCGGACTTCACGGTTCCTAATACCCTGAGCCCTGAGCACAGTGCCTATCTCAAGGTGCCGCATAAAGGCAAGATTCAGCTTTCCGAAATATCATGCGATGTAATTATATTAGAATTTTTAAATGTTTATTGCCATACTTGTAGAATTCAGGTGAGTATTTTCAATGAACTCAAGCAGGCCATTGCAGCAGACAGCGATCTACGCGACAGGGTGTGTCTGCTTGGGCTGGCAGTGGGCAACTCTCTGGAGGAAATCACAACTTTCAATGAGGAGTTTGCTGTAACCTATCCCATTCTCAGCGATCAGGATAAGACACTGTTCACCAGCACCGGAAATATCCGCGGCACACCCCACACCTATGTCATCCGCAGGGATGATATGGGCTTTATCGTTGACTATCATGCCGGAGGCGTATCCTCGGCAGAGCGCTATCTTGACAGCTTACGCCATACCCTGAGAAGCAGCCTGACCGGCACACAGCCCGGCAATAGAGTGCCGCCCTTTGCTTTCCAGGCTGGCGGCCGGGACATTACAGCCGCATCTCTGGCCAACGAGCGCTTCATTCTCTATTTTGCTTCATCACAGGCCCGCACCATCGAAAATGACCTGCGCACCATGTCCCGGCAGAATGAAGTGCTGAAAAACAGTGCATTGAAAAATGCGATCAAAGTATTTATTTTTCCGCCTGAAGGAAGCGATTGCGCCGCACATGCCGTGCCCGAGCCGCTGGTCTGCGCGATCGACAAGGGCAACACCGTCAGGGAGCTGTTTGATGTGGGCGATCAGCCGACGGTCCTGTGCATCAATGAATTCGGACGGATTGTGTACCGTGCAGAATCATTGTCACAGCTTGCGGCTGAACGGATCTTTGAGGGCACCGAATATACGCCTAGGCCGCAATTGAGCCCGACTGAGATTCAGGAACTCATCCGTCAGCGCATTGCTGCAGCCGGCCATCAGGTGGCTGAGATTGAGCATCTGACACTTGAAAACCGTCAGGATCTCTATGTAATCACTGCTTCTCCGCAGGGCAGCGGCCTGTTCTTTTTTGCCCGTGTTGAATCAGGTATCACCATGTGCGATGTCTGTCATGATACCCATTTCGGGTATGTGTTCGACCAGAACGGTGTTGTAACGGACTTTATCCCCCTTGAGATTACCAAGTACGGCAATGTGGAATGGGATGAAGCCGACATTGCAAAAATGAAAAAAAATCTCATCGGCCGCAGTCTGTTCGTGCCGTTTGTGTTCAACCCTTCGGTTGACGCTGTCACGGCCGCCACCATGTCATCGAGCATGATTTACGAGGCTATGAACAGGGCCCGCGAATATTTTGGCGATTTCTCCGAATATCGTTTTCGTGAGGACTACTGGAAAAAGGAGTGTTTTTCGGTTATATGTAAGATAAAGAATCTGGCCCGCAAGGCTGCCGCACAACAGCCTGATTTTATGTTAGACGAAGGGTCGCTTCAAAAAATCATGAGCGGCAGCTCGCTGCAGGGGTGTCCCACCGGAGGCATGTACATTGTGCTTGACGGAGATATCCTGTGCAGCCAGCACGGCTTGAACCTGCAGGGCTGCGATCATTGACAACAGCCCGGATTTCATGGTGTATCGCTATGCCTATAAAGAGCAGTGCCCGGCGCCGACAACTTCTGATGCCGTTGATTTCTTCATTGTGTGCAGCCGCGCTGGGATGTTTTGTGAACGTCCCGGCCCTGGCTGCTGATATGCTGCATGATTTCAGCGCGTTCAATTTTATCGATAACAGTGAAATCAATACCTCTGAAATGCGCGGCAGCATCATGGTGCTGGTGTTCGGCTCAATTTACTGCAAGCCATGCATCGAGCTCCTGCCCATTATGAATACGCTGCATGAGCGCTATTATTACGGTGATGTCCGGGTTATCTGCCTTGATATCGATCTGGCTGTCGATCCGGCGCTGCAGCGGGAATTCGTTAACCGCCACGCCATTAAGCCCCCCTACATCATTAATGCACTGCAGATCGCGCGCAACAACAGGGTCTTCATGCTGCCCACCACGCTTATCGTCAACCGTGAGGGTGAAATCGTCAAGCGCATCTACGGCTTTAAAAAAATACGCGCATTTGAGTCGGCGTTAAAGAAACTGTGTCCCGTTACGGAGCAGCCCTCGATCGCCGCACAACCTGATCCTGAGCACGAGCCTGCGCATCAGCATGAATCCCATCGTTAGCAGGCTGTTGAAAAACGCCCATCTGCTGCGTTGTGCTCATCATTCGTCACTGCGGCGTACGGTAAAGTACGCCTCATTCCTCATGATTTCGCAGGCCTTGCATCCGAGCGTTTTTGAACAGCCTGTATAAAAGGACTTTTTCAACAACCTGTTAGACCTTTGCGCAGGGTATCAGCAATGTTTTGACATCAATCCCTAAAACGGCGGGTGCTTTGTACGGCAACCCCGCTTTTGTACAGGAGCCACGTAATGCAGATAGGTATTGCCGGACTCGGTCGCATGGGTATGAACATGGCCTTGCGCCTTATGCGCGGCGGGCATACGGTGTGCTGCTACAACCGCACAATTTCCAAGGCCCACGAGCTTGCCCGCCAGGGCGCGCGTGCCGCTGATACGCCCGCGCAGCTCATTGATATGCTGACCCCGCCGCGCGTTCTGTGGCTGATGCTGCCCAGCGGGGAGGCGACCCGCGAGCATATCGAGCGGTTCGCCGGACTTCTCAGTCCTGGCGATATCCTTGTCGACGGCAGCAACAGCTTCTTCAAAGACGATTTTGCGCACCGTGATCTGCTTGCCCCGATGAATATACACTACCTTGATGCAGGTGTTTCCGGCGGCATATGGGGCCTTGAGAACGGATACTGCACTATGATCGGAGGCGAGCGCTCTGACTTCGAGCACATTGAGCCGCTGCTTAAAACACTGGCACCCGAAAACGGCTATCTGTACTGCGGTCCGTGCGGGGCAGGGCATTTTACCAAGATGATTCACAATGGCATTGAATACGCCATGATGCAGGCCTATGGTGAAGGCTTTGCCCTGCTTGAATCATCACCCTACCGGGATCACCTGCGCTTTGATGAAATTGCGGCCCTGTGGAACCGCGGCAGCGTGATCCGCTCCTGGCTGCTTGAGCTGCTTGAAGCCGCGCTCGCGGGCAACGCAACACTTGACGGGCTTGAACCCTTTGTTGATGATTCGGGTGAAGGGCGCTGGACGGTTCTGCAGGCCGTCGAATCAGGCACGCCTGCGCCGGTTATCGCGCAGGCATTGTTCGAGCGCTATGCATCGCGCGGGCATGCTGATTTTTCACGCAAAATTCTGGCTGCCCTGCGAAACCAGTTCGGTGGCCATGCGGTAAAAAAAACCGAAACACCGAACACCTAACCGCATTTCAACAGCAGCTCCACGGCTGCCATACGTAGCATTCGGAGACAGTCACTCATGCGGCGGATCGGGCTCGTGCGGGATGAACGGTTTTTAGCGCATCAGACCGGCCTGCATCATGTTGAAACACCCCGCCGCCTTTCTGCAATCAGCTCCATGCTTGAAACAAGCGGTCTGGGCAGCACCTGCAGGACTCTTGCGCCCCGGTTTGCCGCCATCGATGAGCTGTGCCTGGTTCATACCGAGAGACATATTGAAAAAATTCTCGACACTGCCGGTGAAAAACTGCGCTATCTTGATCCTGATACGGTAACCAGTGAGCAGTCCTGTGTCGCGGCATTTCTTGCAGCCGGGGGGGGCATCGCCGCGGTTGACGAGGTCATGTCCGGCAGCCTTGACGCCGTGTTTGCGCTCGTGCGCCCTCCCGGTCATCATGCCGAGCGCGGCAGGCAGATGGGGTTCTGCCTGTTTAACAATGTTGCCGTTGCCGCCGAGCATGCCCGGCGCAGGCATGGCCTGCAGCGCATCCTCATCGTTGACTGGGATGTGCATCATCCCAACGGCACGCAGCACATTTTTGAAAGCACGCCGGAGGTGCTGCTGTTTTCAGCCCATCGCTATCCTTTTTTCCCCGGAACCGGCGCTGTTACTGAGACCGGTTGCGGAGAAGGGCAGGGCTACACCGTGAATGTCCCGCTTCCGGCCCGCGCAACCGATTCCGATTACGCCCATATTTTCTCCACGATACTTGATCCCGTGGCCCGCGAGTACGCACCTGAGCTTGTGCTCGTGTCGGCCGGTTTTGACTCTCACCGCGATGATCCGATCGGCGGCATGCTTGTTTCCGAGGATGGTTTCGCGTTCATGACCGATACGGTTATGCGCATCGCCGATGCATGCTGCGGCGGCAAAGCTGTATTCGTGCTCGAGGGCGGCTATGATCTCGGTGCGCTCAGAAAATCGGTTCAATGCGTACTAGTAACAATGCAGAGCGGATTGCCGGATGCTTTGAGCAGCCGCTATTGCGGCGCGCATGCTTCCCGGCCTCCGTTGTTCGATCAGATCGAGGATGCGCGCTTAGTAGCGCAGCCATACTGGAAGTGCTTATAAGCCATGTTTGATAATGTAATCAGACCGGTCATAGCCGACCCCAACCTGAGCGATTATGCCGGAACCTGCCGGAGTTTTTCCTGGCAGGACGCTGACCGGCATTTCACCTGGCAGGCTACGGGTAAGATCAACATCGCGCATGAGGCCATAGACCGACATGCTGCTGATCCGCACCGTTCCGAGAAAGTTTGTCTGATCTGTCCGCAGGCGTCCGGAAGCACGGTTTACACCTACAGCCGGATGCGCAATCTTTCCAACCGCTTTGCCAATGTTCTGAAGAAACTCGGCATTGGGACATCAGACCGGGTGTGCCTGTTCCTTCCCGGCATTCCCGAGTTCTACATAGCCATGGCCGGGTGCGCCAAGGCGGGCGCGATTATCGTGCCGCTCTACAGCGATTACATGGCCGGCGCTGTCAAGAGCCGGATGCAGGACGCACGGCCTAAAGCCATTGTCACGGACGCTGATCACATCGGCCGCATTCCGCTGGATGAACTGCCCGATCTTGAGCATGTGATTATTGCTGGAGACGATCAGGGGTGCGCGCGTTTCAGATCATGGAACCGTGAGATGGACGCCGCTTCGCCGTGCTTTGAACCGGTGTGGCTTGAGCCAGTGGATCCGTTTCTGATTATTTATACCTCGGGCCCGGACGGCTCTCCGGTCGGGCTTGTGCATGTGCATGAGGCCATGAAAGGCTATCTCATGACCGCGCGCTGGGTGCTCGATATCAGGGACGATGATGTGGTCTTCACGCTCGGCAGGCCCGGCTGGTTCATGAGCATCGTCTACAGCGCTTTTGCGCCCTGGTTGTGCGGTGTCGCGAGCGTTGTGTGCGACGTACCTGATACAGCCGGTGAGCTCTATCAGGCTATTGAACACAGCGGTGCGACGGTGCTCTATACGACGCCGTCAGTCTACAGTCTCATGACGGATGCCGGACCGGATTACGCCCGGAACTTTAATTGCAGCAGGTTGCGCCATCTCCTCAGCGTGCTTGAACCTCTTTCCCCTGAAATGATTTTTGCAGTTATGGCTCTTCTGAAGCTGTTGGTGCATGATACCTGGTGGTCGGCTGAAACCGGCATGATCACCATCGCGAATATGGCCTGCCTGCCGATAAAGCCGGGCTATCTTGGAAAACCATGTCCAGGCCTTGTCACGGCAGTGCTTGATGAGCACGGCAACGACGCCCCGTATTTTGAAATGGGCCGACTGGCGCTTCGCCCGCCATGGCCTGCCATGGCGCGGGGTATCTGGGGACAGGGCTCACGCGCACTGCACGATCCGGATAGCCGGTCCTGGTTCATGACCGGAGATGTCGCCTTTATTGATCACGAAGGATATTATTTTTATCAGGGCCGCGCTGATGATGCGGTGATAACGTCCGCGGGCAAGATCAATATCAGCGAAATCGAGCAGGCGCTGCGCAGGCACCCGGCTGCAGCCGATGCCGCGGTTGTCAGGGCTGCCGCTCCCGGGGAGCCCAAACGGATACGAGCCTTTGTCGTTCCCGCCCCGGGCTTTAAACCTGTCGCGGAGCTTGAGCGTGCAATTATCGATCATGTCGGCCGCATGCTCTCTCCCGACATTGCCCTTGCATCAATTCACTGGTGTTCTGTTCTGCCCCGGCATTCTGACGGCAGGATCAACACCCTGGCACTGAAAGCCAGTTTACTTGGATTGACAGACTGAAAAAAAGTTTTCGTTTGGTTTTTTCTGGCAGAGCAGGGTAGTGTTCTTACCCTGCATTCTGATCCCGAGGAAATGTACGCACCTTATATCTGCCGCATGTATTCAAATCCATCTTGATACGAAGGCAGCGCAGCCGTCCCGCTCGCAGTGTACTCCTCGGCCATAGATATCGCCCGCGTGCTGGTCAACATGTCGGGGCACGACGAGGTAAGGTATGCATTGAAGGGCAGGGTTCGGTTCGAGAAAACGGGATGGTTTTTGTCCAGGGTGCCGTTTAAGGCCGCCGGAACTGTGTCACTGAATGATTTTGAAGCCTGGCTGGCCCCCGAAATGCGCTGAATGAGACATCACTTGTAGTTGCAGGCTGGACTTAGCACAGCGCGTCCGGCACGCCCTTAAACCCGGCCTTTAAAAATCAAAAAGTACGCTCCAGAACCCTCAGTCAGCCGATTATAAAATTGGGTCTACAACAAAAACTGTGGGTAAAATAACCGCCGAGTAAAAATGGAAATAGCATCTATTGCCTTGTTTTGTTAAGAATAATTTTGCAGAAAACCCTTAACGCGACAAAAGGCAATAGATGCAGA
>VGSH01000008.1 GCA_016875025.1 Deltaproteobacteria bacterium | reverse complement strand
AGTCGGATCGTGCTGCGTGCGGGTGGTGAGACGGGCCGCATCCGGATCAATTGTTTGCTCCTTCACGGCCCGGCCCCAGGCATGCTTGCGGTACAGCGTGCTGTTTTTGGATGCAATGCGGCCCTGGCTGTCCTTTTCCGTGCGTACCTCGACCCACTCGTTTCTGCCAAGGGCGGTGGTCTGGACCTCTATCACCTGATCGCTCTCGCCCTTGATGAGCCTCCAGAGATTAGAGCCTGCCTGGTGTTGGTATTCGTAGCTCTTTACCACATTGCCGCGGTTTTCCGTGATCAGCAGGCTTTCGCACACATCAACGGATGCGCTCTGGTTGCGAATCGTCCACAGCCCGGTCGGGGCAGCGCCGGAGTTGAGCTCGTAAATACCCTCATCATTTTTCTCGCCCCGTGCCGAGGGCGGATAAAAACGTATCTGGTAGGAATACTCATCAGTGCTCAGGATATCAATGAAAGCCTCAGGCGCAACAATCTGGCGCAGCGTATCTTTGGAGTAGAGCTCGTTGACATCGTAGATTTCGGATGAGAAATCACCTGAGGCCGCATACACAATTTCAAGCCCTTGTGCCAGGGACTCTACCCCCAGGGCCGCGCCAATATGCTCGCCGACGGCATCTAAAGATTTGGTCTTTGCGGCATCCGGGCGCAGCTTATCAGCCTGAATATAGAGCGACCCGGCGCTCATGCCGCCCGCTGCCCTGCCCAAACTGATCTTAAAATCAATACCCTGCTGGATATCAACACACTTAAGCGAGCCGTCCGGGCAGCCACCGCCCTGCGAGCAGGACTCGCATCCCACGAGAATGGCGCGGGTAATTTCACAGCCCGGAATGTTCGCATCCTTTACTTTCAGAACTATATACCCGCTGCCCTCAAGACGGGTGTTCTCATCGATAGACAGCCAGCAGCTGTTTTCCTTCTGCGCTATGATGCTGCCAAAAATACCGGGTGAGGTCCTCTCGTAATCAATCGCCCATTCAAGCTCCATGCCCTCATAGGGCTCATCGGCGTGTATTGAAACTGTTGCTCCCGGCATGAGCGGATAGGAGCTTCTGTCATCCTGCGCGTCGATATAAATGTTCTGCAGACGGCACGGGGCTGCGAGAAACGTGGCCGTGGTGCGCACATCGCGGCCCTCAGGCGACTGGATTGAGAGGGTAACAGGTATTCTATCGCCCGGCATAAGACTGTCCGCATTATGCATGCGGAAGGTAAAGTAACCCTCGCCCAGAGTACCGGCGGTGGGCACGGGTTGTCCAACCAGCTCGAAGTCCGGGTTGGTCGATGTAATAGCGGGCGTTTGGCCGCTCACGCCGAAGCCGTTCAGATTAATGAGCGCGTACTTGACCGTGCGCTCGCCATTGTCCATTGCGGGAAAGTAGTAATTCTCCCAGTTGTACAACTCGTTCTCATAGTCGATATAGAGTATCCAGGTGTCGTTCATGAATTCATTCAGGCTGTCGCGGGCCTGGTACATGGCGCCGATCTGGCCCATGGCGCCCGCCAGGGTGAAACCGATGCCGCCCACACCCATTGACTGAATTTGCGCCAGCTGCAGCGCCATGACATTCTGGGCAATGCCGCGAATGAGCGTGTTGACAGGCACATTGCCTGCGCGGATCGACTCGGAATTGGTAATTATTGCGGTTGCAGCGTCGGAGAGAAGGCCTGCAACCTGTATCCAGTCGCGGTAGTCAGGATCGACAAAATCCCGGTTCCACGTATCGATCTCTTCGACAATCTGCCCGCCATCGATGACGTACGGATCAGCGCCCTTGAGGCTGATTAAATAGCCCATGCGGTAAGGCCCCAGAGGATTGCCGGGCGGCGTTGTCGATATGATGCCCACGCCGGTAAAGGTGCCGACATCGATGCGCGCGGCGGGAACAAGCACGTCCTGCCCGTATTCGGTGAGTTCACGTCTTATGATTTCAAGGTCTTCGGCCTCAAGCTGCAGCGGGGAGAGGTCAAAGCTCTCCATATCCTGCGTGAACTGATACAGCGGCACGCCGCTGTTCACGGCCTCAGCCACAAGCTTCACGGCTGAAACGGACTCCTGCCGGAACAGCTGCTGCAGCACCAAATGCTCGAACACCGACCCCTGCATGCTCTCAGCGCGCAGAAAAGCGTCGCGCAGGTTCCAGTCCGGATCCTGCGGCACTGCCTGCACCCGCTCGGAAAGATCAACCCGGATATTGGTCTCAGTGATGCGCACGGGCCATACATCGAAAAGATAGGACACCTTCAGGTGCCGGGCAACGCGAACATCCGACGGGTTGCGAAACCAGCGCACGCCCAGCTGCCGGGCGATCAGATCAGCGTGCGTATCGAGCTGATAAAAATAGGAACTGCCGGTGATGTGCAGCTGCTCGCCCAGCAGACGGTCAATCTCTTTGGTACGCTCATCCAGAGCTCCGCCAAACCGCGCAATTGCCGCGGTGATGTTTTCTGAACTGCCCCGGCCAAGGCCAAGCACAATCGCGGTATGATCGCCGACTGTGGTGACGTAATCGCTTGTGCGGGACGGGTTTTTGACGTCCTCGCCCGGCCGGACGATTGACACGCGCAGGGTCTCCTCAAGGCCCATGGATATCTCTGCATCCTTGCCAAGGTTCTCCGCAACCAGGCGACCGTTCAGGCGCAGTTGCGGGCGCATGTAGATCATGTAGCAGGGTATCTCAAAAAATGTGCCTGTATATCTGGCAAGGGTTTTATAGTCTTCACTCGTTGAGGGCACATAGGACAGCACCAGGCGCTGGCCTGCCACCAGCGAGGTGGGCGCGTGATAGTCAATTTCAAGCGTTTCAAGCTCGATATCCAGATCAACGCCCCAGTAGGAAAGCTGCACGCACACCTGATGATGCTCTTCCAGGGGAACAGCGCTGTAGGGCCGGTAATGCGCCGGGTCGGTCTCAAAGGGCAGCGTTATCGGCAGAATCGGAAATGTCTCCTGCGCGACTTCATCATTGCCGTAAAAATCCCGCAGCTTCATGTCAGGATGAGCGTCCAGATAGTCCTGCAGCTGTGCCTGGTAATCCGCCGTGGCTGTTGTCATGAAATCCTGAAACGAAGCACTGTCGATATCAACCAGGCCGCTGTCGGCGATGCTGCTGAACTGATCAAGACTCTGGATGAACTGTTCAGCATCAAATCCCAGATCCGGGTCATGTATCGCCCCGGCGGTGCTTGTGTACTGCTTGAAAGCCGGGGCAAGCGGCACCCACAGTTTATGCCGTTCGCTCTCTTCGGTGCCGCGATAATCAGCGTAGGGCAGATACACTTCGACACAGGTGTGCTGGAATTTGGACTGCGCGACTGCGCTGCCGCGATAGAGGTCCTCGACATTGCCGATGTCGCCGGTTGAAAGGTAGTAGCCCACCATTTCAGGCGACTTCACCCCCAGCCACTGCATTGCGCGATCAATGTCAACAATTGCGCGGACCTCGGCGTAGCGGGCCGGATAGCCCGAATAGCGCAACAGGGCTATCAGAAGCGAGGCGATATCAACATCATTGCCGCAGCCTTCGGCAAGCGTCTGTGCGGACCCTTTGAGGCTGCCCCGGTAGGGCTGAAAGTCGATTGTGTTTTTAACCCACTCGTATATACGTATCGGGTTTTTGCCAAGTCTGTCGGCAAGCGCCCGGATGGAGGCGGTAAACACTACATCGCCCAGCTCATCCTCCAGCAGATCAGCGGCAACCGGAGGCGCAATTGCGGCAATCGTTGCCTGACGTACAAGACCGTGAACCGTGGAAAGGCCGGCAACCTGAATGGGCCGCACGTTTCGGGGCACATCCAGGTCCCAGGCCGCAACAGGAGAAAGCAGCGCATGTTGTGGCTGCCCGGCGGGCAGGGAGTCATTGGAATCGAATTTTACCATTGTAAAGGTGCCGTTCTCTGAGAGCAGGCCAATGCTGGGGCGGGGCGAGTTAAAGTTGTCTATCTCTGCCCTGGTCAGCTCGCGGCCTTTGGGCTTGACAATTTCGCCGGAAGTTTTGCGCTTCCGGGCGTCGCGCCCTTGTGCGCGCGAGTGCTCCATGGCCTTGCGGCGCTTGTTGCGGCCGCTGAGCATGCCCCGCTCGATGATATCGTCAATGTCGCCGTTTCTGATGCTCTCTGCCATGGTTGCAAAACGCTTCTGCAGGGCGGCTGACTGCGCCCGGTGGCGCTCCACAAAAATATCATCGACTCCGTTTGCAAGCAGCTCCTGCTCCATCTTCTCAAGCATCCGGTTAAGCTCGCCGGCGCGGCCGGCAAACCGGCCGGCACTTTTCAAGAACGCTGAGCGGGCTTTATCCGTGCGGCGCGTCTGCACATCTTCCAGTTGCCGGTCGAGCTGCTGCATGTGGCTTGACAACTCTTGGCCCAGCTGCTCGAAACGTTCATACGTGCCGGGATTGAACATGCCCTGGGCGAACAGCCACGGAACAAACACCAGACAAGCAGAAAGAATGACACCTGTAAGCAGAAACAGCTTTTTCATTAAAAAACTCCTTTAGTCTGAAAATGGATCGCCTTTTGTTGGTTTTTGGGTGGACACGGTGGACGTTGTGGACGGCGTGGACGCGGTGGACCGTGTGGACGATGTGGACCGGTGCTGTGATCGTACGCGGTAGAGGCGCTCGGTGAAACCGCCTTGGTTTTCAAAAGCCTGTGCCAGAGCAGCAAGCTGCCGGTCAAGCAGCGCGCAGGCAACGGCCAGGAGCACAAGGGCGCCGTTGGCGGCAATTTCGGAAAAGCCGGGGGTGGACGTAGGGGACTTTGTGGACGTGGTGGACGAAAAACCTTTATCAATAGTTTTTTCAAAATGTCCACTGGGTCCACCTTGTCCACAGTGTCCATTGCTGTGCACTTCCCGCGCCCACTGCGCAAATTCATCGGCAGTTGTGCAGCGACGGTCAACAAGGGCCTGCCTGCGCGCATCAGCACGCTGCCAGAGCGGCAGGCTCCTCTGGCGCAGGAAATCCTCATAGTCAACCCGCAGTTCCTCAAGGCTTGCGCGCGCCACACTGGTGAGCTTTAATTCCATTTTTTTCGAAGTGCCGGAAGCTTGGCTGCCCTCAGCAATGTTTTGCACGCCTGAGCGCGCAGCCTGCACCATATGGTCGCGCGTTCGGCTGCGTTTGTCAATATAGCGCTCGCAAAACCGCACGGTTACGTCATGCGCGATCCGGGCGACCTGAAAATTTTTCAGGCCGCGGTAGCCGCCGTGCTTTGGTATAAGAGGCTCAGTCATACTATGGTTCACATTCAGGCAGCGTGCCAATGAACGGCTCATGGCCGACATTCATGGAGCCCTGCCAGGAATCAACAATAACGGTTCCTGAAATAATGCCGCTGCTATTGGTGAGCTCGGCAAACGGAGCGAGCACGCTGCCCTTGACAGCACCAGCTGTAAACTCAAGCGAACGCGCTTCAAAAAAATTGAACAGCACCTGTCCGCGCAGCCAGCCCGGAATGGCCATGCCGACATGCGACACTTCGGCCTGCTCCCCGCTGATATTGATGATAACTGTTGCAGTGCGCGGGATATCCCGCAAGTGCAGGCTGCGCGCTCTGCGCAGCTGCTGAGCACTGATACTGAAAAGCTGGATGGGGCTTGAGCCGTCGCCGCGCAAAGTTAAAATAGCGGCACATGATGATGCGGTTCCGGTGGGCGCAAGTCCGCCAAGACGCGCCGAAAACAGACGCAAACGCGATGACTCCTGCGCGAAATCAAAGGGAAGCTCTGCGTTACCCGTGACCGTTGCGCCGCACGCCATGGTGCGCCGCACCACGCAAGAAACGCCGTCAACACTGCCGGCTGCAATGATGCTGCCCCGGTGAACCACGCCGCTGCTGTAGACAATATCGCCGCCGGATAAGAGCACAGGCTCTGAAGGCGCTCCGCGCGGCACCTGATTTGCCATGACGACAGTATGCAGCTCCGCATTACCGCCAGCGGCAATACGGCCTGAGATGACTGCATGCTGCGCACTCAACGCGCCAAGCGCAAAAATGCTGTAGCCCTGCGCAATGCCCAGATCATCGGCGCATTCAGACAGAGCGCGGATTGTAATGGTGCAGGTGTCGGGTATGCTGTCCATCTCACCGTCATTGACGATAAGCTGAACAATGTACGCACCGGCTTTATCTGCCGTAAATACGGGATTAATCAGTGTGCTGTCATTAAGCACAGCTGTGCTGCCATCAGGCGCGCTTAATATTGACCAGCGCCAGGTGAGGAAATCACCATCCGGATCAAAGCTGGCGGATGCGTCAAGCTGCACAGCATCGGCTGCGTTTAGCTTCCGGTCAGGCCCGCTGTCGGCAACCGGGCGGCGGTTGCGCGTCGTGACCTCGAGTTCAACAGGGTCGCTTGCATATTCAAAGTCGCGCACAGTGAGCTGCAACCGGTATGTTCCCGGCAGATCTGTCGTGAAAAGCGGATCTGGAACAAAACGGCCGGAAAGTTCGGCTACACTGCCCGCCGGCCGGACAACCATAATCCACTCGTAGCGCTCGATCACATCGCCGTCCGGGTCATGGCTTGCCGAGGCATCAAGCTGCACTGTTTCACCCGCATCAATGAGCAGGCTTTCGCCGACTACTGCAACCGGCGGGCGGTTGTCAGTTGTGACGAGCACACTGTTGCTCGGGCTTTGGCAGATGCCGTCGGAAACGCTCAGGCGCAGTTCATAGGTGCCGTGGCGATCGATCACAAGCGTTGGATTATACTGATCAGCGCCGACAAGCCCGGAAAAACTCTCCGGCGGGGCCGATGCGATCACCCAGCTGTATGTCAGGCTGTGGCCGTCAGGATCGTAGCTGCCCGACCCGTTAAGCTGTACGCTATCACCCACATGGGCAAGCACATCAACGCCTGCCGCGGCTACAGGGCAGCGGTTAAGAACCGCAACCGGGGCAAAGGCAAGGTTGTGCATTGCACCGTCGGTTTGTGCCGCCAGAAGAAGCACATAGTCTCCGCAGGCAAGAGCGCTGCTGTCAAGCACAAGCGTGCCGCTGCAGCTCCCCTCGTCGAAATAACAGGAATCCTCAAGCACCAGCGCCACTTCCTGCGTTGCTCTGTTGACGGCGCTGATGAACACCTGCGCTTCATCGGGAATAACTTTGCCGACAGCGCTGATGCCCCAGGTAAACAGCACATCCTGGCCCGGATGCACCCGCTCCGGTTCAGCGCTCACATGGCCGATAAGGCCCCTGCCCCCGCCCGCGCTGCGCGCAATGGTGAACTGAGTGCTGTCGGATGCAACCGGGGTACCGTCCTCGTCCTGCTCAATGCTCAGATTCAATGTATAGAGGCCGGGGGCATGCAGCGCAGTGTTCCATGCCTGCTCCCATGAGCGGCCAGCAAGCGGCGGCAGCACTGCAACGGTGTGCTCATCCGCATAGAGAACATCACCCCCGGGGCTGAGCAGCTCGACAAACGCGCTCAGGCCGGTAAAGGCATAATTCGGTGAAAAGCTCTGCAGCACTGTGCTGATACGCACCTGTGCATGATCATAATACAGCCGGCGCTCCGTGCTGATATCGGCTCTGATAGTTCTGTCGGCCAGGATCACAAAGGCGGCCTCGTCTTCAGCGCGGCGCTGACCGTCTTCAAACAGGGTTACGACAACACTCCACTGCCCGGCCGGCGCGCTGGCGGTGTTCCAGACAAGGTCATCGATAACGACCATGCCGCCGGGCGGCACAACAATAACCGTGGCCCGCGCAACCTGAGCAAACAGAGCGCCGGACGGATCATACACTGCAAGATCAAGCGTTACCACGCGCTCATGATCGAAGCTGTTTGTAACAGCAGCGCCGGCGAGGACATCCTCGGCCTGCACATAGCTCTCACGCTCAAGGCTCAGCTCGAGGCCAAGTCCGCCGGACTGCACATCAAGTTCAGCACTGCCCTTGTTGTTGGCCTCATTCTGCTCCCTGATCATAGTGTGGGGATCAGCCTGCACGATAATGCGGCACCTGCCTGCTCGACCGGCAGTGTCAAACAATGCGCTTACCGTGCGGCTGCCGCCATGGGGCACGATCTCATTGATGATGCGGCTTGCTATCAGGCTATCATCCGAGATCTCGCCGTCGTAGAAATGCACCACAACGCCGTCGACTGCAGCGCCATTATTGCGCACAGCGGCTGACACGCTGACCAGTGTGCCTTCAACCGGAGTCGTGTCTGCAAAGCTGATATCCGCATCGCGCACCTCGAGGTCAGGCAGGCTGCGCGGGGCAACGTCGATGGGCCGGATCGCGTGGTTGTTGACCCAGTTGACATCATTGACCTGATTGAGCGGATCGACTACAACATGAATATAATTGCGGCCCTCAAAGCCACGGGTGTCCCACTGCATAAAGATTATGTCGCTGGCACCGGGCGCAAGGGAGGCAAGCGTCTGATCGGAGTCGATCTGCTGCGTACCATTAAAAAAACGGACCACGGTGTCGCCGGAGACTGCATGGCCGATATTGCGCACCTGCGCTGCAATGAGCACCATACGGCCCTCGTCGGGCAGCTCAGGGCTGAACATGATATCAGTGGCTGCAACGGACAGGTCGCATTTGAGATCTGATACATTTTCAACTGCAAAAGTGCTCACACCATATCCTGCAACCCCCTCAAGGGTCTGGGCTTCGACACTGACGATATCGGTTCCGGCGATATGGCCTCTGCTCAGGACATGCGTGCCGATAAACAACCTGCCGATTTTCGCAAAAGCGATGCTGCGGGTGGCATTCTGATATTCAGTGATGGTGCCTGAGACCTGCTGCACGTTGTATGCATCGTCTTTAGACTCAACCGTTACGGTAACCGTTTCACCGGGCTTATACGAGGGTTTGTCAAACGATATTGTCAGTTCCGGCCCCGGCGTATACTCGGCCAGGGCCAGTGCGCGCACGGCAAGGGCTGTGGGGTTCGTGCTGCTGTTTGACATTCCGGCAAGAATGGGCCAGCCGCCATCTTCATTCTGCACGGCCAGCAGCCACTGAACGGCTTTTGCGGTTTCAGGACCCTGGTTATTGGTCGCAATGAGCGCGAGCAGAACACGCGCAGTAACAGGCACCGTGCTTTCATATTCACCCCAGCCGCCATCCGCATTCTGACGCTGCCGCAGCCAGGCAACAGCACCATTGATCTCGGACTGATAGCCTCCTAATCTGACGAGTATTTTTACGATTTCGGCAGTATATCCAATTGTTTCCCAGTTGGCCGAGCCGGTCTTTTGCTGCAGCAGCCATGTAATTGCCTTTTGTACGCAGGTGCGCTGGGTTCCGGTAAGAACGACATTTTTTGACAGCAGTCCCAGCAGCGACAGATTGGTACTATTAACATACGAAGGGCCTGTGTAGGGAGTGCCCCTGCTAAACCAGCCGCCGTCACTGTTCTGATTATCAAAAAGATATGACACCACGTTTGATATCGCGCTGCTTGTGCCGGTTGCGCTGATATCTGTTTCACCAAGCGCCCTGAGCACTGCCGCACCCGCTTCAAGAAGATGATGGGCGGCCTTGGAAAGCTCAGGGTTCCAGTTGCCGTTACTGATCTGGCTGCTGACACAGCGCATAAGAGCCTCTTTGATTGGTGCGTTATATCCGTCATGATCATTGACGATATTCAATGCCAGCATGGCCGATGACGTGGGGCTGGCCTGATCATACGGATACGGCATGTCCCCGTTCGGCTCGGTCATCATGGCCTTCAGCCACCGGTGCGCTTTTCGCATGTCAGCCCCGCCGCCTGTTGGACTGTGCCGGTAAAGACTCATGACAACCTCGGACGTAATGCGGGGATCCTCAAGCGGCGTGCTTGACAGGGAGGCTTCAACCCAGCCGCCGTTGGATGACTGTAAATTTTTAAGAGCACTCATCGTTGCCGTTATCTCGCCTGCATTTCTTCCGGTAAAGAAAAGCATATTGAGATATGCATGGGTTTCATCAATAGTGCCCTTGCGGTTTCCCTTATACCAGTTGACCGCCTTTGTAATCGCTGCCTGAGCGGCACTGTCGCTCCCATGAGAGGCCACATACAAGCCTACAACAGGGTAATGCAAAGCCCAGCGGCTGCTTGGTTCTCCAGTCTTCGAAGCCCAGAACCCGTCAGCGTTACAATTGTCAAGCAGCCATTGACGCGCCTTCGCTATGAAAGGATCATCCCTGCCTGTGCCGGCCTCCAACAGTGCCCAAACCGCATGCCCTGTTTGAGGCGGCGCATTATTCCACCCGCCGGCATCCTGCTGCTTGCTCTTCAACCATATAACCGCGTTCCTGATTGCAGGTGATGAGTTGTCCTCACCAGCAGCAAGCAGAGCAAGGACTGAATCTGCTGTTGCAGGAACGCTGTTTTCCCAGCTGCCGTTGCTTGCCTGCGTTTCAAAAACACGCTGAAAAATTGCTGCATACATGCCGATGAACTCAGGATCGAGATGCAGGCCTGAAACATGCAGCGCGTGAAGCACAGCAGCATTGGCCCGCGCGGGAGCAACATCCTCCCATCCGCCCAGACTGTGCTGGTGCTCTACCAGCCACTGCGCGCCCTGTGAAACCGCCCTATCCTTTTGGTTCTGTGAATACGTAATGGTAACCGTTGCAACGGCGATATTGTTGATTTCATTAATCTCGGTCAACCGGCCCTGGCCGGTTCCGTCGTCGTCAACAACGCCAAACAGTCGATACTCTCCTTCAGCCGGGTGGTTCCAGGTAAACGCGACATCTTCATACGCGCCCGCAGCAAGCCCGGAGGCTGCCTGTTCAACACCGAGCAGAATAGCGCCGGATGCCGGATCGCCGCTATAGAAGGCGACATCTATACCGGGATCAACATCCACGGTGCCGGCGTTGCTGACACGCACGGTGATTGCCGCGCTGTCGGGCAGGCTGTTTGAATTCAGACGCACACGCGATGCCGCGAGGTCGAGCACGGGATCCTCATCCGGCAGCCCCACGGTTACCGTAATAGACGCACTGTTATTGGCTGTGCCGGATTCAGCGACAAAACCGCCCGGATCGACCACGACATGCAGCGTGTGCGCGCCTGCCGGCAGGGAAATGGAAAAGGCGGCTGTTGCGCTGCTGCCCGCGGCAACAAGCGGCAGGCTCACACGGCAAAGCTCCGGACTGCTCTCAGGCGGTCCGCTGTATACAACCGCCTCGACATCGCGGGCATCATGCGTACCGATATTGCGTAAAACGGCATCCAGTGTGAAGGATTCTCCGGGCAGAAGACAAGCGGGATCGGATGAAAGGTCATCAGCGCTTATTGCCAGATCGGGCGCGCTGACCGGTATGACCATGGTGACTGTATTGTTATATTCATTTGTTTCAGCAACCGCGTTCAGATAATCGGCATGCACAAAAATACTTTGCGATGCGGCAAGCAGCGCAGCCTGCGCTGAAAAAGCAACGCGGGCGCACGAGTTCACCTCCAGCGAGTCAAAGGTCGCGAAAGCAATCGGCTGCATGCCCGCCTGCGGCTGACCGGCATACAGGGCGATATCGAAAGGCTCCACAACCGGACGGGAGCCATGATTGCACACCGTCGCGTACATGGTTACGTCGTCTTCGATCGACGGGTTGGCCGGAGAAAACTCAAGGCCGTGCGCAATAATCGCGAGATCGGGCCCCGGATCGTGCTCAACCATAAATGAGGCTGAGGCACTATTGTTCTCTTCATCCACTTCGGCAAAGCTCTCTTCCGGATCTACGAATACGTACAGGGTCTGCTCGCCGCCGCGGCCGGCAGTGTCGAACACGCCGCTTGCGTACAGCGACTGCCCCGCGCCGAGCCAGGCAATCGTCGCGAGGGAATCAAGGACCAGGCTGCCGCCGCTGTGCGGATCGCCATCAAACACGCCGAAGGTGACGCCTGCAAGGCCGACATTGCCGTGATTGCTGATCCTGAACCTGACGATAACGGGATCGCCGGCATGCGGCATGGCAGGCGATATGCTGAAATCATCGACTGCGAGATCCACGACATCCTGAACACCAAGCACGTTCACTGTGTTAGAAGCGATATTGTTATCCGGCACCATATCCTGCTGCACCGGTGAAGCGCTCACGCGCACAAACATCGTGTACATTCCAGCCTCAAGCCGGACGCCGTCAAAACTCAGTTTGGCGCTGACACCCTCGCCGACATCGACCCCGCTGAATGTGTGCACAAGGGTGCTGCCCCCCAGTGCGTCGACGGCATAGATATCGACCACGGCATCGCGGGCAGCGATATCGCCCCGGTTAAGGATTGCGGCAGTAATGCATAGCGGTTCATCTTCGCGCGGACAGGCCGGTAAAAAGGAAATGCCGGCTTGCTCAACAGCAAGATCCAGACCCTGAATCACGCCCGGCACAACCGTGAACGTGCAGGCGCTGTCATTATTAGCGAAGTTTTGTTCAACAATTCCGGGGCCTGCGTAAACCGACACCACGTAGCCATAGGCCCCGGCCGGCAGCGTCAGATCGAAATCAGCCCGTCCGCTGCACCCGCCGCAGACATTGCCGAGCGCCACCTCAAGCAGGGGAGCGCTTGTAGCCGGATCGCCCTCATACACACCCACGGTGACAGGACCGGCATCGGCTTCACCGAGGTTTTTAACAGTGGCCGACACAGTAAAAGGCTCACCGGCTGACGGCGAGGATGTGCTCAGCTCAATGTCCGTGATTGTCAGGTCAGGCAGAGTGACCGAAGTCAGGCTTTTAACCGCTACATTGTCGGCAGTGCTGATCTCGGCAATAAGCTCACGCGGGTCGACGACTGCATACAGATCAGCCCGGCCCGGCTCCTGACCCAGCATGAAGCCTAATTGAACATTCGCGCTGCCGCCCGCTGCCAGCAATGCAACCTCGCCGCTGTCAAGAAACTGCCCGTCGGCTGTCGGGTCACCCAGATACAGCTCGATCTCTATGTTTTCAGCCGCACGGCTTCCGGTATTGCGCACCTCACAGGTAACCGTAACCTGATTCCCTGCGGCCGGATATGCCGGCTGCAGCCGGATGCCGGAGGAATGCACCTGCAGATTCGGAAGGTCGATGCCGGCGCTTGCATGCAGGGCTGCAAGCGCAAGCGCTGTGTCGCGAACCCGGCCGTTCCAGCTGCCGCTGCGTGGATCCTGAACACTCAGCAGAAAGGCGCGCGCACCGGAAACGGACTGAGCCTTACCGCCTTCTGCCTGAAGAGCAAGAATCGCCAGAGCGGTTTCAATAACGCTGCTGCCATCCTCGCCGAAACCGCCGTCAGCGTTCTGATGCCCGGAGATATAGCCTGCCGCCCGCTCTGCAAAAGACAACAGGTTATAGCGTGCCCGCAGCCTGTTCATGACGATAAGCGCCCGGCACGTCACATCAAAACTATCCGGTCCAACTGCGTGCCAGGAAAAAGCACCATTATTGTGCTGACGGTCAGTGAGATAACCAAGGGCCGAAGCGATGGGATCACCATCAACACCCGCCAGAACAAGCCCGTCCAGCGCCAGTATGCTGTCAATTACAGAGCTGGGATACCCGTCCGAAAAACCGAAACCTCCATCTCTGTTCTGCTGATCAAGGAGTTCGTCAACGTCCTGATGAACTGCATGCGCGTCATCGGCCAGGGCCATTATCTTCCGCGCCAGGTAATCGGTTGCAATAGGCTGCTGAGCGCTGAGATAGCTCTGAGCCGTCGAAATATCCAGGCCGCTGCCGAGATAGAGCTGCGCGGCCTGCAGTACCAGCGCCGTATCGAGAACCGGATCCGGGCCCCAATGCCCGTCAAATGAGTCCTGAGCCTGCTCAAGCCATGACAGCGCAGCAGTCACCTGTTGCACGGGAGTGCCAGCGTGAGCCGCAGGCAAAAGAATACATACAAACAAAACTGCCGCAAGCGCACTCCTGATTGTTTCAAACTGGCGCATAGCCCCTCACGGAAATACGTACATTTCAGAGTTATTAACCGCGATAATCCTGACGTTACGCTTACATACGGATACGCTCCTTACGGGCAGCCGGTACATGCACTCGTGTATTGTCGCAAAGCGCTGCGGTTTATTCCCGATGCAGCGCAAAAAAAATCTAAAAGCTTCGGGCACTGTGGCCCGGGCGATGCGGCGCAGGAATGCCCGATCAGCGCACTATGCCTTGACAGGCATGCGCCCGGAATTTATACTCGTTGAGAAAAAAGACATCCGGCCGGTCACACTAATCCGCAGGCTGTTCAAAAATGCTCAGATGCAAGGCGCACGAGGTCATGATTTGTAAGGGCACGGCATGCCGTGCCCCTACCGTACGCCGCAGTGACGAATGATGTGTGCAACGCAGCAGATGGGCATTTTTCAACAGCCGTTTAGAAAGCATGAACATCTATGAGCGCACGATTGATCCCCAATGAACTTGTCAAGGCAACCAGCGGCAGGCTTGCAGCCGGCAGCGCCCTTACCATGCTGAACGGCGTGTGCGTGAGCGCGGCCACGGTCACCCAAGGCTGTTTGTTTGTGCCCCTCACCCTGAACACTGCCGACGGACATCGCGATATCGACGCGGCTTTGCAAAAGGGTGCCGGAGGAGTCCTGTGCGCGCGATCAAGCGGGAAAACCGCTGGTGTGGTTAAAAAATGGCCGGGTAAAATCGTGGTGGAGGTCGATGATGCGCTTGAGGCCCTGCTGAATCTTGCCTGCTACTGGCGGCATAAGATCAACGCGTGCGCTGTTATCGGCTCACCCGGCAGCGAACCGGTTTTGAGCCGTGCGCGCGAAATGCTTACAGCTGAAAAAAAACCCCTGCATGTGCGCTGCACACGCGACTCGCTGCATACGGCCGCCCTGCGCCTGCTTGAGCTGAACGCCAATCATGGCTGGGTGCTGCTTGAGCTCGCCGAGGACTGCGCCGCAACAGCTGCGCGCCTCTGCGCCATGAGCATGCCCGCAGCAGCGGTGATCACGGCTGACGGACCGGCTGCGCGCGCGCTGCTGGACGCGCCCGATCCGCCGGCTGCCGTTTTCGTGCCCGCAGGCGCACGTTCAGCAAGCCTGCCCGGGCGCACCGGTGTAAAAATTATTGTCTGCGACGCGGACTGCGGAAAAACAAAGCAGCCATCAGGCAGCGGACCTGAAAGCGCCCATCTCAGCATGGCACGCTGCCTCGTGCGTTATCTGGGCTGTGACGCGCCCTGAAACCAGCTTGCGCAAATCCTGAAAAATACGCTATACTGCGCCCATCAGCCGAAAAACGGCTGCAGATGAATCGCTTGGCGCTGGTGGGTTTGCAGCACCAACAGCACTAACAGTGTGTTGAAAAAATTTTTTCGCACAGGCTGTTCAAAAATCGTTCAGATGCAAGGCGCGCAAAATCATTTTTTGTAGGGGCACGGCATGCCGTGCCCCTACCGTACGCCGTAGTGACGAATGACGAGCGCAACGCAGCAGGTGGACGTTTTTCAACAGCCTGCTAAACATCCGGCACTCGCCGTGCCGGCCTTCAGGTCTCAGCCGATGCCTTCCAGACGTATCGCCTACAACTGGCAGTCCTTCATCCTGCGATTCGTCATTCCGACAAGCTTAACCATTTCCCTGTTCATTCTTGCCATATTTTTCATGCTGATCCCGCTGATTGAGAAAAACAGCATGGACCGCAAGCGCGAAATGATTCAGGAGCTGACCCGCTCGGCCTGGAACATTCTGGCCAAGCTCGAAAACGATGAAAGAGGCGGACTGCTGACGCGCGAGCAGGCCCAGCAGCAGGCCATCGAACAGATACGCAGCATGCACTACGGCCTCGAGATGAAGGACTACTTCTGGATCAACGACATGCACCCGCGCATGGTCATACACCCCTATCGCAATGATCTCAACGGCCAGGACGTTACTGACTACCAGGACCCGGACGGCAAATACATCTTCCGTGAAATCGTGGACACTGTTCGCAAAAACGGCTCCGGATTCGTGCACTACAAGTGGCAGGCCCGCGACAATATCTATCATATCGTGCCCAAACTCTCATTCGTGAAAGGCTTTGCGCCCTGGGGCTGGATCATCGGCACCGGCATCTATATTGATGACGTCAAGGCTGAAATAGCGACGATCAACCGCAGCGTCATTCTGTTCTCAGGCATTATCCTGCTCATTATGATGCTGCTCATGGGCAGCATATTAAGCATCAGCTACAAGGCGCACCTGCAGCAGCTGGAAGCCGAGGCTGAGCTGCAGCAGACCCAGTCAAGTCTGGCGATGTCCGAAAAAATGGCCTCGCTGGGCAAACTCTCTGCCATGGTGGCCCATGAAATCAACAATCCCCTGGCAGGGATCCTGTCGTATGCGCGCCTGACCGGACGCTATCTCGAGCAAAAAAACTGCACTGAGCACATAGACACTATCCGCGAGAATCTGACCCTGATTGCAAACGAGGCCAAACGCTGCGGCAACATCGTCAAAAACCTGCTGCAGTTCGCGCGCCAGAGCGTCGGCGATGTCGGGCCCGCGCACTTGAATGAAATAATCTCGGTCAGCGCGCGTGTCATCGACCACAGCGCCCGGATGAAAAAAATCGACCTCAAAACAGAACTTGACCTGGGAGACGATGTGCTGCAGTGTGATGCCGGCGCCATTCAGCAGATCATGGTTGCGCTGATAGTCAATGCCATAGAGGCCTCCACCGAAGGCAGCGATATCATTCTTGCAAGCGACTGCACTGATCCCGATCATATCATCCTGCGCATTCGTGATTTCGGCTGCGGCATCCCTGAGCCCAATCTGCATAAAATATTTGAGCCGTTTTTTTCAACCAAAGAATCCAATAAAAGCCTCGGGCTGGGGCTGGCCGCCGTGTACGGCATTGTGCGGCGGCATGCCGGCACGGTCAAGGTCGACTCTCATCCGGGCAGCGGCACCACCTTCACCATCCGGCTGCCCAGGCGGCACGTGCCGGAATCGGCATAAAAAATCTGAGGCCTGAACACAGGCAGGTGTGACACATTATCGAAAAAGGAGCCCCAGCAATCATGAAGCCATCTGATATCGGAATACTCATCGTCGATGATGAAGCCTCGGTGCGCGACGCGCTGCATAAATGGTTTGAGTTTGACGGCTATCGGGTCGACAGCGCCGCTGATGCGCAGATAGCGCTGGGCAAGCTGCAGGACGCCGCCTGGGACATTGTGCTGCTGGACATCAAGATGCCGGGCATGGACGGCCTTGAGCTGCAGCGGCGCATCAAGGAAATCGACAAGGACATCATCACGATCATGATCACCGCGTTCGCCTCGGTTGACACCAGCATACAGGCGCTTAAGGAGGGCGCGTTTGACTATATCGTGAAGCCGGTCGACCCTGATGACATGGGCCACCTGATCAGAAACGCGGTCGAGCAGCGCCGGCTCTATTATGAAAACCGCCAGCTGCGCAGCCAGATCGAGGAGCTGAACCTGACCGACGACATTGTCGGCCAGAGCGATCAGCTCAAAGCCGTGCTCGACAAGGTCGCCACGGTCGCGCCGACCGATTCAACCGTCATGATCCGCGGCGAGAGCGGCACCGGCAAGGAGCTGATCGCGCGGGCGATTCACTCCAACAGCAACCGGCGCTACTTTCCGATCATCACCATCAACTGCGGCGCCTATACCGAAGGCCTGCTTGAAAGCGAACTGTTCGGCCATGAAAAAGGCGCCTTTACCGGGGCACTGTATCAGCGCCGCGGTAAGCTGGAAATGGCCGACAAGGGCACCATCTTTCTGGATGAAATCGGCAACATCGGCATGAAGATGCAGATGGATCTGCTGCGGGTGATCGAAACACGCCAGTTCTGCCGCCTGGGAGGCGACAAGACCATCAGCGTCGACTTCCGCATTATCTGCGCCACCAATAAGGATCTTGAAGCAGCCGTGCGCAGCGGCTCGTTCCGCGAAGACCTCTACTACCGGCTCAATGTTTTTTCTATCACCCTGCCGCCCCTGCGTGAGCGCAGAGATGACATCGCCCGCCTGGCACGCTTTTTCGTCAACAAGTTTTCCCTGGCCATGAACAAAGGCGGCATGGACATGGCCCCTGAGACCATTGAGCTGCTTGAGCGCTACAGCTGGCCCGGCAATGTGCGCGAGCTGAGAAACGCCATTGAGCGGGCCGTGGTCAGCGCGCGCGGCACCACGATTACCCCGGCTGACCTTTCGTTCCCGCTGCCCGCGCCTGCCGGTGATGACGCGCAGGAGGCCGGATCGCTTGAAGACGTTGAGCGCGGCCACATCAAAAAAATATTGCGCACTACCGGCGGCAACATTGCGAAGGCTGCATCCATTTTAAAAATAAGCCGCCTGACGCTCTATAAAAAAATCGAAAAATACCGGCTCAAAAAATAAGAGGCCGCTCCCCCCTGCAGGAAGCGGCCTCTTGAGGCATCGCACGACAGCAATGCCCCGAACGTGCGGCAGGCAGCCCGGCAGAGGGGCGGACAGGATGTGCTGTCCTTGCATGGCGTGCGCACTGTGCGCACAATGAACATCGGGTGCATCGCGGCCGGATGGGCGCCGGCACTTGATACGGAGCCTGTTCTTCAAGGCGCCTGTAGAAAAGCAGTGGAGGGGGCAGAGGCGGGATCACAACCGGACAGCAGGCGGCGGGAGTATGAGGAGACCCGCCCCTCTGACGGAATGCCTGATATGTACCTGAGAAAGAACGCGCTGCGCAGCCTGACGATTATGCCCTATATCTACATCGTTCCGATCGCCGCTCCGGCCGCTCACTGGCTTGCGCCGCTTGAGCGGGCGCTTGCAGCCTGCTTCAGCCTGCCGGTCAGGCGCACGCACTGTGACATCGACCTGGAACAGACATTTGACACCGGAAGGGGCCAGTATAATTCATCGCAGATACTGCTGCAGCTTATCAGAAAAGCACCCCCGGATACGGCCAGGATACTGGGAGTGGCAGCTGTTGATCTGTTTGTCCCGATTCTCACCTACGTATTCGGCGAGGCCCAGCTGGGCGGCATCGGCGCGCTGGTATCGACACACCGGCTTAACAGCCGGATGTACGGCCTGCCCGAGAATGAGCCCCTGCTGCAGCAGCGGCTCATCAAGGAATCCATTCACGAGCTGGGGCACACCTTCGGCCTGCTGCACTGCACAACACCGGGCTGCGCTCTGAATGCCTCAACGTATGTCGAAGACATCGACCAGAAAAGCGATCAAATCTGCGCTGCATGCCGTGCATGCATCACGGATTATCGCTCCGCCTGATCCCCGATTAATGACTCAAGAACATGATAATACTGCTCGTGGCTGAGCATGTCTGCCAGGCTGGCGATCTGCTCGCCGCCGTCATGCAGGGTCGGGCCGAGCTGTGCTGATCCGGCCTCGATCATGGCGCCGACGGTTTCAGATACGGACTGTTCGCACTGCTCATACCACTGCCGGGCTTTTTTGCCGAACAGCAGATGCTGCAGGTCATGCTCAAGATTGTCGGGCTGCAGCGCTATCAGCCAGCCGCTCTCCCAGGAGTCATCCACAATCAGCTCGGGAGATTTGACCAGCTGCGCGTTCACCGCGCTCACCGTGCCGCTCACCGGAGAGATAAGCTCAAGCACATGCTTGTCCTGAATGACATGGGCGAATACGCGGCCCTGCTCGACCCGGTCTCCGGGTTTGGGCAGCGAAACCGCGCGCACCTTCACGACAAAGTTCGTCAAAATGCTGTCAATGCCGATACGCACAAGGGCCGGATTTTCAACCCGGGCCCAGCAGTGCTGGCGGTTGAAAAACAACGCTTCATGCACACCGGCCTCGGGCTCAAACGCGCGCTCGCTGTGAGCGCAGTTGAGCGCAGGAGCAACGCCGAAATCATTGCGCATAACCCGGTCAAACATGCAGGTCTCGCACTGATAGTTGCGCGTGCACAGCTTGTATGAAATCAGCCCGGTGTCCATCCACACGCATTTGTTCTCGTGCTCGGGGATCACCTGATGTTTTGCAGTCATAGCGCACACTCCGTTTTTGCTTTATTCTGACAGCATACGCTGCTCCGGAACGGTTTCTGCTTTTTGTTCAGCATGGCTGCGTGCAGCAATCAAAGCCGGAGCCCGGGCAGCCCTGCGGTTCGTCCCCTGCACTCCCCGCAGGGCCGCCCGATCTGCCGGTGTTTATTTTTTCTCCTGTTTCACTTTCTCACCACCGTCAGCCATGGTAGCACCCAGCGCGGGCTGGTACATGACACCCGGCAGCGGCGCGACAGCGGCCCGGGGCTTGAGCGTCATGGTGAACATGGCGCCGATGACCAGCAGCGTGCCGGCAATCATAAATGAGGAGGAAAAACTGCCGGTTGCGCCCATAACCATCTGGGAAAGCCTGCTCATCACGAATCCGCCAACTCCCCAGGCGGTAAACAGCAGACCGTAGTTAATGCCGAAATTCTTGAGACCCCACATATTCTTGCTGAACGCGGGGAATAGCGAAAGGTTTGTGCCGTAATTGAAGCCGATAAAGGTAGCCAGCAGTACCAGCAGCAAGGCGCTGGAGTTCTGCGAACCCACGATCGGAATACAGGCGGCCATCATAAGCGCCTGCAGCACCAGCATGATCAGCAGCGTGTTGCTGCGGCCGATCTTATCCGAGAGTATGCCTGCCACGACACGGCCGGCGGCATTGCCGATTGCCATGATGGCCACCGCAATGAATGCAGCCTCGCCCAGGCTCTTTTTAGCCATGTCGCCCACATTACCGATCACCATCAACCCGGCGCCCGCACCGATAAAGTAGATGAACCACAATTTCCAGAAACTGCCCGAGCGCAGCATCTGCATCGGTGCAACGTTGTTTTCGGCAACAGGAGCCTTGGATTTTGCAGCGGATGCGCCGGCAGGCACATAGCCCTTGGGGGGGTTTTTGAGAAAGGTTGACAGCACGCAGACAACAACCAGAAAGGCCACACCCAGAATCATCATGCCCTTCTGCAGCCCGACCGTGCCGACCAGGTACTTGGAAAGCGGGGCAATATACACCGATGCAAGCCCGAAACCGGACACGACCAGTCCTGCGATCAGGCCTGTTTTAGCGGCCGGGAACCATTTCAGGGCCGGGGGCGTAGCTGCTGAATAGCCGAAACCGATGCCCGCTCCTGCAAGTACGCCGAACCCAAGAGCCCAGACAGCATAGCTTGTGGTCTGCGAAATCCAGATAAACCCGATACCCACCAGCAGGCCGCCGATCATGGCGGTCCACTTCGGGCCGATCTTATCCTGGCATTTGCCGGCCAGAATCATCGAAAATGCAAACACAAGGCAGCACAGTGCATAAGGGTCATTCAGCTTTGCCATATCCCAGGCAAAAGCGCCCTCGCCGCCTTTTGTGATGGATTCGGCGATCGCGCCCTTGAAAACACTCCACGCGTAGAGAACACCAAGGGCCAGGTTAATGCCGATTCCGGCCATAGTTACGGACCAGCCTTTGTTTCTTACCGCTTCTGACATGTGAGCCTCCTTCTGAAATATGTTTTTCAAGTACCGTACAACCTGTATTGGTTTACATTCGTGTTCATGAAAGAAACACTTTCAATAATCATGCCAATTTGACACAGGCGCAACACGACAATTAGTCACATACATAATCGTGCATATACATATAAATTTATACTTAATTTATTAATAAATTTAATTAATTGCTTTTTACCATAGAAAAATATGTGTTTATTTTAATAACACTGCGATGCGAGGATTAAAATCTATATAAAAAGATAAGGAAAACTAGATGATTATAGCTTGGCAGGTGTGTTTACAGACTGAACATCTGTATGTTTTTTTTCTTTACACTAACCGCAAAATTAGGCCGGTACTGAGGTTGCCTGTCTTTTTTTCTGTCATAAACTAAAAAAAACAGGCCGAAGCGGCTCGAAGAACCCACGAAGAACCTATGCTGACCAGTCCTTGAGCTGCTGAACCACTCGCTCAAGCACATCGCCGGATGAACCTTTAACGATATAGGAAGAAATGCGTCCGGTAAGCGGGGTAGGCGATGGGTTAATTTCAACAACCTGTGCGCCGGCGTCATGGGCAATATCAGCCATTGAGGCTGCCGGATAGACCATGGCGGATGTGCCGATCACGAGCATCAAATCGCAGGTCGAGGCCTCACGGTGCGAGCGCGTGAGCGCCTCCGAGGGGATCGCCTCGCCGAAAAACACGGCATCCGGCTTGACCGGACCGCCGCACTGTGCGCAGCGCGGGGGCAGCTTCTCAAGATCGACCTCGGCGCTGGGCACCCGGTAGCCGCAATCCATGCAGGAAACCGACTGCAGATGGCCATGAAACTCAATAACCTCGCGATTGCCGGCAACATGATGCAGGCCGTCGACGTTCTGCGTGATGATCGCGCACAGCTTGCCCATGCGCTCAAGCTCTGCCAGCGCGTAATGCCCCTTGTTCGGTTGTGCCTTCAGAATTTCGCGCTGCATGTCGCTGAGCATGATCCAGGCCTTGGCCGGCTCGTAGCGCAGCGTGTTGATGTGGCCGTACTCTTCGGGATCATATTTTTCCCACAGCCCTCCGGGGCCGCGAAACGAGGCTATGCCGCTCTCAATCGACATGCCCGCCCCGCTCAGGGCCACGATTCGGGAGGCCTTCTGAATATCGCGGGCAAGCCGTACAATCTCGCTTTCGGGCACCATGCCATAACCTCCTGCAGCAGATTAATGTTTATACCCGGCCCTGCAACGCAGCTCTCGGAAGCACCGGATTATAAGGGGTAGTCTTCATCATAGAGGCCGTAGCGGTGCGCACCCGTACGGGCATCGGCTTCATGGCCGTCACGATACACATAGTAATTGTTAATATAGTACTGTATATCGCCGTACATGGCATCCCATTTTTTTAATGTTCCGCTGCGCCGGCACAGCACATAGTCATCGATAATTACCTGGATTTCCTTCATTAAAAGCAGGCGGATTTCAGCATCGACCTTTGCATGGGCATCGCTTCCCGGTGCCAGGCTCTTAGCTTTTTTCAGCAGCCGCTCGACATCACCCATTATCTTATCGAAGATATCGCTGCGCTCTCCGGGATCGAGCTTCAAACGGCCGCGCAACCGAGCAGTACCATGAAGTTTTTTATAGAGTTGCTCTACCTGGCGCAGGCTCATGAGGGAAATCCGGTACATGTATATTGATGTTTGTGGGCAGGTTTATATGACTGCATATACCAGACGCGGCACAATTTCAAGCATAAAAAAAAGGCCTCAGCAAAAATGCTGAGGCCCGTATACTGTATTGCGGTAAAATAAAGCTCTACTCCGCCTTTTTAGCCTGTTTAGCCTGTTTCTTTTTCGCGCCGGTCTCGCTTGCCTTGGCAACACTCCATTCCAGAATCGCCATCGGCGCATTATCGCCAGGCCTAGGGCCGATTTTGACAATACGGGTATAGCCGCCCTGTTTTTCTTTAAACCGGGGCGCAAGCTCATCAAACAGCTTCTTGGCTGCGGTCTTGGTCCGTACGGTTTTTAGACTGACCCGCAGGGAATGCAGATCGCCGCGCTTGCCCAGCGTGACCATCCGGTCAGCCAGCCGGCGTATTTCCTTGGCGCGCGTATCTGTCGTTTCGATACGCTCATGTTCGATAAGCGATGTCACCATGTTGCGCATCATGGCGTTGCGGTGGCTTGCGTTCATGCCCAGTCTTCGGTACGCTTTCAAATGTCTCATGATACCAGTCCTACCTATTCTGCACTGTCGTGTGATGCCTGCGTGTCCGCCTGACGTTCGGCAGCGCTGCGCGCCGAGAACCCGTCCAGTTTCATGCCAAGCGCCAGACCCATTTCAGTTAAAATTTCCTTGATTTCGTTGAGCGACTTGCGGCCGAAATTCTTGGTCTTCAGCATTTCGGGCTCGGACCGCTGCACAAGCTCATAGATATATTTTATGTCGGCATTGCGCAGACAGTTTGAAGAGCGCACCGAAAGCTCCAGTTCATCGATACTGCGGTACAGATTTTCATTAAAGCTCTGCGGCTGCGGTTCTTCATCAATGAGATCTTCAAGCTCTTCCTCGAAATTGACAAACAGCCTGAACTGGTTCTGCAGCAGCTTGGCGGCATAGGCCACCGCATCTTCCGGGGCTATCGTTCCGTCGGTCTCGACCTCGAACGTCAGGCGCTCGTAATCGGTTATTTTACCGATGCGCGAGTGGGTTATCGTGTAGTTTGCACGCCGCACCGGGCTGAAAATCGCATCAATGGGAATGGTACCGATCGGGGCCTCTTCGTCCCTGCCGCGCTCGGAGGGCCGGTAGCCGACGCCGGTTTCGACCGTCAGCTCTATGTTCAGCTTGGCATCAGCGCTCAGCGTGGCGATATGCTGGTCGGGGTTGACAACCTCAACATTGCTGTTGACGGCGATATCGGAGGCCGTGACCTCTCCCGCACCCTTATACGACAGCGTCAGCGTTTCAGGTCCGTCGGATGCAAGCTTCAGCACCACGTTTTTCAGGTTCATGATGATTTCGGTCACATCTTCACGCACCCCGGGAATCGTGGAAAACTCATGGAGAATACCATCAATCCGCACGGCCGTGATGGCGGTACCCTGAACAGCGGACAGCAAAACCCGGCGCAGCGAGTTACCGATGGTAATACCGAACCCGCGCTCGAACGGTTCAGCGGTGAATTTTCCGTAGGATGCGGTCAGGGTTTCTTCGTCCACTTCAAGGCGCTTGGGCCTGATAATCGATCTCCATTTACGAAGCATAGTTCCTCACCTTCAACATGTTTGTGTTCGTATCGACTGCCTGCTCCAGTTGCGCGCCCGTTTACTTGCTGTACAATTCAACGATGAGCTGCTCTCTGATCGGAGCAGTTATTTCGGAGCGTTCCGGCACGGCAAGCACCTTGCCCGCGAACTGCTCAACGTTGAGCTCCAGCCAGCGCGGAATTCCCCGCTGTTTGGCGGTGTCCATGGCATCCTTGATGCGCTGGATCTTGCGGCTGCTCTCACGCACGCTGATAACATCCTCGGGCTTCAGCAGGCAGGAAGGAATATCGACCTTCTTGCCGTTAATCCGGAAATGACCATGCTTGATCAGCTGCCGGGCCTCGTTGCGCGAGCCGCAAAAACCCAGCCTGAACACCATGTTGTCAAGACGGCTCTCAAGGGTCGCGATCAGGTTTTCGCCGGTAACGCCCTTTTTCTGACTGGCCTTGTGGTAATACGTGCGGAACTGCTTTTCCAGAACGCCGTACATGCGTTTAACCTTCTGTTTTTCACGCAGCTGCTCGCCGTAGGCCGAAAACTTGGCCCTGCCCTGCCCGTGCTGTCCGGGTGCGTACTGCCGGCGGTCAAAAGCACAGGAATCCGTGAAGCAGCGCTCCCCCTTCAGAAAAAGCTTCATATTTTCCCGGCGGCATTGCCGGCACCGTGGTCCTGTATATCGTGCCAAAAGGATTCTCCTTTCTCTCTATGAGAACAAGTGACCATCAATAAAACTGTGCATTACACTCTTCTGCGCTTGGGCTGACGGCAGCCGTTGTGTGGAATCGGGGTGCGGTCGCGTATGTGCGTAATCGAAAATCCGGCAGCCTGCAGGGAGCGTATGGCAGCCTCACGGCCGGAGCCCGGACCGCGCACCAGCACTTCAAGGCTTTTAACGCCGTGCTCCTGTGCTTTTTTGGCTACATCCTCTGCGGCCTGGCTGGCCGCAAACGGTGTGCTCTTGCGCGAGCCCTTGAAACCGACTGAGCCGGCGCTTGACCAGGCGATCACATTGCCGATGACATCGGTAATGGTGATGATGGTATTGTTAAACGTCGCCTGCACATGGGCGATCCCGTTCGGAATATTCTTCTTTTCGCGTTTTTTCTTTATAATTTTCTTTTTGCCAGCCATGGGTCGTCCTTACAACCTCCTATTTCTTCGGTGCAATTTTTTTGCCGGCGATTGCGCGGCGCGGTCCTTTGCGTGTACGCCCGTTGGTATGGGTCCGCTGTCCGCGAACCGGCAGGCCCTTACGGTGCCGCAGGCCGCGATATGCGCCGATTTCCATTAAGCGCTTGATATTGAGCGACGTATCCTTGCGCAGATCACCTTCAACCTTGAAATCCCTGAAGATGATATTCTGGATTGAGGCTACTTCCTGCTCGCTGAGCGAATCGGCGCGCCGCACAGCGTCGATGTCGGTCTTCAACAGAATCTTTTCGGCTGTCGCCTGTCCGACGCCGAAAATGTAGGTCAGCGCGACACCGATCGGCTTGTTTCTGGGTATGTCTACACCGGCAATTCTAGGCACTTCCTGCTCTCCTTTGAGATATGGCTGCTACCAGCTAACCCTGTCTCTGTTTGTGTTTTGGATTTTCACAAATAACCCGCACAACACCTTTGCGCTTGATTATCTTGCACTTCTCGCACATTTTTTTAACCGATGATCTGACTTTCATTTCCCGTCCCTGCGTACTGTTAAAAGGAGTCCGATTTACTTCGAGCGATACACGATCCGCCCGCGATTAAGGTCATAGGGCGAAAACTGAACCGTCACGCGGTCGCCCGGCAGTATTTTTATATAATGCATTCTCATCTTGCCGGATATATGCGCCAGCACTTTATGTCCGTTTTCAAGCAGCACACGGAACATCGCGTTCGGCAGGGTTTCCAGTACTTCGCCTTCCATTTCGATCATGTCATCGCGTGGCATATTCCAGAAAACCTCATAGGCTGCGCTTCGCCACCGGTTCCGCGGCTGTTACCGTCTGCCGCGTCCGCCGATTTTTTTACCCTTGTCAAGAAATCCGTCATAGTGACGGGCAAGCATATGCGATTCAATCTGCCCGACCAGGTCGAGCGCGACGCCGACCACGATCAGCAGCGCCGTGCCGCCGAAATAAAACGGTATGTTAAACTGATAAATCAAAATCGTCGGCAGCACACATACGGCCGAGATATACAGAGCCCCGACAAAGGTGATGCGCGTCAGGACCCAGTCGATATATTCAGCGGTTTTTTTGCCGGGACGGATCCCCGGAATATAGCCGCCCTGTTTCTTCATGTTGTCGGCGACATCAATCGGATTGAACGTCACCGCGGTGTAGAAAAAACAGAAGAAAATTATCAGCACCACATAGATAACATTATAAAAAAGGTGCCCCGGGCTCAATGAGTTCAACAGGCTGTCGATAAACGGATAGGCATCCTTCATCTCCTGCGGCATAAACTGTACGATGGTCAGAGGAAACATCAGTATCGATGACGCGAAAATTGCCGGTATAACACCCGCCGTGTTGACCTTGAGCGGCAGATGCGTGCTCTGGCCGCCATACATCTTCCGGCCGATGACCCGTTTGGGATACTGTACCGGAATGCGCCGCTGGGAGCGCTCCATGAAAATAATACAGCCGATCACGACTACCATGAGGGCAACAATAAACAGGATGGTCACCGGGCCCATTTCGCCGGTCTGCATGAGCCGGAAGGTATTAAAGGATGCCGACGGCATGCTGGCAACGATGCCGGCAAAAATGATCAGTGAAATCCCGTTGCCGATGCCCCGCTCGGTAATCTGCTCGCCGAGCCACATCAAGAACGCGGTGCCGGCCGTCAGCGTGACGACAGTCATCAGGCGAAACCCCCAGCCGGGCGCGAGCACGATCTGGCTGCCGGCCGGACCGGTCATTTTCTCAAGGCCGACGGCAATGCCGAAGCCCTGGATAATGCTCAGCACAACCGTACCGTAGCGGGTATACTGGGTTATCTTCTTGCGGCCGGCCTCGCCTTCCTTTTTCAGCTTTTCAAGATACGGAACAACAACCGTCAGCAGCTGGAGAATAATGGAGGCGCTGATATAGGGCATGATGCCAAGGGCAAAGACCGACATGTTTTCCAGCGCTCCGCCGGAAAACATATCCATGAGTCCGAGCATGCCCTGCTTGTGCTGCTCGAAAAATGCAGCCAGCGCCCGGCCGTCAATGCCGGGGGTGGGCACATGCACGCCGATACGATAGACCGCGAGCAGGAGCAGACTGACGATGATGCGTTTGCGCAGCTCGGGTATTTTCGGTATGTTTTGAAAGCCGCCGGCCACTTACATCACCTCAACCGTGCCGCCGGCGGCAACGATCTTAGCCGCGGCAGCCTGACTGCACTTGTGTACTTTCACTGTTACGGGCCTGTCGATATCACCGTTGCCCAGCAGCTTCACGCCATCCAGGAGTTTCGTAACAAGCCCGCTTTTCAGGAGCGCTTCCGCATCGATCACGGAGCCCTTTTCAAACGACATCAGGTCGCGCACCTGCACGAGCGCGTACTGCTTCTTGAAAATATTAGTGAAACCGCGCTTGGGCAGGCGCCGCGACAGCGGCATCTGGCCTCCCTCAAAACCGGGGCGGACCTTGCCGCCGCTGCGGGCTTTTTGACCCTTGTGGCCGCGGCAGCTGGTTTTGCCGTGTCCTGATCCGGGTCCGCGGCCGACACGTTTACGGTTCTTGACAGCACCCTTGGGCGGGCTTAACGTACTCAAATCCATGTGAGCATCCTCTCAACATTCAATTCAGATATATAACGGCACTGCGAATCCGCACTATGCGCGTTTGCGCTGGACGTCTTCGGCGCTGCGCAGCTGCTCAAGCCCTTCAATGGTAGCTTTCAAAACATTGTGCGGGTTATTGGTGCGCAGGCACTTGGTCAGGATATTCTTGATGCCGGACACCTCCATGATTGCCCGCACGGCACCGCCGGCGATAATCCCGGTACCCTGTGAGGCCGGTTTCATAAACACACGGCCTGCACCGTGACAGCCGATCACCTCGTGGGGAATCGTACCGTCAACAATCGGAAAGCTCACCATGGTCCTGCGGGCATGCTCAACCGCCTTGCGGATGGCCTCCGGTACCTCGCGGGCCTTGCCCAGTCCGCATCCGACGCTGCCCTGCCCGTCGCCGACAACAACCAGCGCGCTGAAGCTGAAACGCCGGCCGCCTTTAACGACTTTTGCCACCCGGTTTATATGTACAACACGATCGACCAAATTGGATTCTTGCTGACCTTCAAACACGAAGTGAGACCTCCTTAGAATTGTAATCCCTTGGCGCGTGCGCCGTCGGCAATCGCCTTGACTCTGCCGTGATACAGAAAACCGTTCCTGTCAAAAACCACCCTGCTGATATTGAGCTTCAGCGCCTGCTCGGCCAGCGCCTCTCCAAGCTTGCGCGCGGCTTCAACATTGCCGGTTTTAGCAAGCCCGGCCTTGAGATCGCCGGATATCGTTGACAGTCCCAGCAGTGTGCGGCCGGACTGGTCATCAATGAGCTGAACGTAACAGTGGTTCAGGCTCCGGTACACGCTCATGCGGGGAAGCGCTGCTGTTCCGGAAATTTTACTTCTGATCCGTTTCCTGCGCTGTACTCTCTGCCGGCTTTTTTTCTGCTTTTGTTCCACGGTAATTACCTGCCCTGTCATCTATGAGGCGGACACGCCGCCCTGTTTATTTTTTCGCTCCGGCCTTGCCGGCCTTGCGCCGCACGCTTTCACCAAGGTAGCGAATGCCTTTACCCTTGTACACATCCGGCTTTTTAACTTTGCGGATATTGGCTGCGGTCTGGCCGACCAGGTGCTTGTCGATACCCTCAACCCTGATAACCTGTTTATCAACACTGATGGTTATCCCGGCTGGTTCGGCAAAGTTGACCTGATGCGAGAGCCCGACATTCAGATTGAGCGTTGTGCCGCTTTTCTCAGCGCGGTATCCGACACCGACGACCTCAAGCTCACGTTTAAATCCCCGGGAGACACCCTCGACCATATTGGCGACCAGGGTGCGCGTCAGTCCGTGCATGCTGCGCTCAATACGGTTGTCAACCGCCCGTGTAACCAGCACCTGCCCGTCGGCAACCTCGACGGCAACCTGAGGCGGAACAACATGCTGCAGTTTCCCGCGCGGACCTTCAACCTGCACCAGCGTGCCGGCACAGCTCACTTTGACTCCGGAAGGAATAACAATCGGTTTTTTTCCAATTCGGCTCATACTATTTTATCCTTCTCTACCAGACGGAACAGAGCAACTCTCCGCCGACGCCCTGCTGGCGCGCCACGGCATCCGTTACAATACCCTTTGATGTCGAAATGACCGCTATGCCCATCCCGTTGCGTATCTTCGGCACATTGTTCTTGTTAACATAGATACGCCGGCTGGGTTTGGAAAGCCGGATCATCTCGGTTATAACCGGCTCGCCTTTCTCCCCGTACTTCAGGGAGATTTCAAGCACGCCCTGTTTGCCGTCCTGCACCACAACATAGCTCTGAATATAGCCTTGCTCCTTCAGTATACTGGCAATATTCACCTTGACGCTGGATGCCGGTATTGCAACCTTTTCAAACCGGGCCTTCATGGCATTTCTGATGCGGGTCAGCATATCCGCAATTGGGTCGGTCATCATATCTACGCTACTCCTGATGTATAATATTACCGGATTATTACCAGCTTGATTTCGTAACCCCGGGCAGATCTCCCTGCAGGGCAAGTTTACGCAAACATATTCTGCACATATCAAATTTCCGGTAGTAGGCCCGCGGTCGCCCGCACAACGGGCAGCGATTGTAGGCTCTCACGCTGAATTTCGGTTTCCGGCTCGCTTTTACAATCAACGACGTCTTGGCCACGCGGCTCTCCTCATTACTGGTATTTAATTTTTCTCAAACGGCATGCCCATCATTTCCAGCAGCGCCTTTGCTTCTTCATCGGTGCGTGCGCTGGTGTTGATGACAATATTCATTCCCTTGATCTTGTCAATTTTATCGTACTCAATTTCAGGAAAGATAATCTGCTCGCGGATGCCAAGCGCGTAGTTGCCGCGGCCGTCAAATGCCTTTGCCGAAACACCCTTGAAATCGCGGATGCGCGGAAGCGCCAGATTCAGGAGGCGGTCGACAAACTCATACATGCGCTCGCGCCGCAGGGTCACCTTGCAGCCGATCGGCATGCCCTGCCTGAGCTTGAAATTCGCGATGGCCTTGCGGGCCTTGGTGACAACAGGCTTCTGCCCGGCAATGTCGCCGATTTCCTTCTGCGCGGATTCGAGCAGCTTGACATTCTGGATCGCCTCACCCAGGCCCATATTGATAACCACCTTCTCTAGGCGGGGCACCTGCATGACGCTGCTGTAGCTGAACTTCGTCATCAACTGAGGCACGATTTCCGTGTCGTATTTTTCCTTAAGCCGGGCCATGAACATGTCTCCTAATTATCAAAAACCTCGCCACATGCGTGACAGGTACGAACCTTCTTTTTGTCGTCAAGCACCTTGCGGCGGGTGCGAACCGGAGCATTGCATTTTGCGCACAGCAAACTGACATTGCTTGCATGCAGCGCGCCTTCACGCTCGATGATGCCGCCCTGGGGGGCCTGCTGTGAGGGGCGCGTGTGACGCTTAATGAAATTCAGTTTCTCTACAATAACGGTATTTTTCTCGTTGTTGACCGTGAGAACCTTGCCGGATTTACCCTTTTCGCGACCGGCCGTCACAATGACCATATCGCCTTTTTTAATATGCATTCGCTGCATTGCCGCCATGTGCTGCTTCTCCTCACAAGTGTTCCGCTTACACGACTTCCGGTGCAAGGGATATAATCTTCATAAAATTCTTCGCGCGCAGCTCACGTGCAACCGGTCCGAAGATTCGGGTTCCGATCGGCTCGTTTGCCTGATTGATCAGCACTGCCGAGTTATCATCAAAGCGGATATAGGAGCCGTCAACACGCCGTGTTTCCTTTGCGGTGCGCACGATCACGGCCTTCATCACCGAGCCCTTTTTAACCTTTGAATTCGGTATGGCCTCCTTGACCGAAACAACAATCACATCACCCAGCCCGGCATATCGTCTCTTTGAGCCGCCCAGCACTTTTATGCACTGCAGCCTTTTTGCTCCTGAGTTGTCAGCAGCCAGCAGATTTGTCTGCATTTGAATCATGGCTCATTCCCCGCAAAAAAAATAATTAATCAGAACATCCTACCCGGCCGGCTGCTACAGCGCCCGCGCCACAACGTCAACCACCATCCAGCATTTATCCCGTGACAACGGACGGGTTTCCTGCACCAGAACCGTGTCGCCTACGCGGCACTGGTTCTGCTCATCATGCGCCTTGAACCTGACACGCTTCTTTATGTACTTGCCGTACAGGCTGTGCTTGGTCAGGCGGTGCGTCATCACCACAACCGTCTTATCCATTTTATCGCTTACCACGACAGCTGTTTTTGTTTTTTTCTGCTTTTTCATGTGCGTCCCTTCAACTGCATTAATCCCGAGATGTCTTCTGCCGCGCGACAGTCTTTACCCTGGCGATATCGCGCTTGACACGCTGCATCTGGGCGGTGTTGGTAAGCTGCTTGGTGGCATGCTGTATCCTCAGGTTGAAAAGCTTGGCCTTCAGCTCTTTTTCCCTGATCAGCAGTTCCTCAGCGCTGGATTCACGAATCTCCTTAGCCTTCACTTGTTTCCCTCATCACAAAGGTTGTCTTAATTGGAAGCTTATGAGCCGCCAGGCGCAGGGCCTCACGCGCGGTTTCCTCGTTAACACCCTCGATTTCATACAGGATCCTGCCCGGTTTCACGACCATGACCCAGTATTCCGGAGAGCCCTTGCCCTTACCCATGCGGGTCTCGGCCGGCTTTTTCGTAATCGGCTTATCAGGAAACATGCGTATCCAGAGCTTGCCGCCGCGCTTCACATGCCGCGTCAGCGCGATACGTGCAGCTTCGATCTGCCGTGAAGTAATCCGGCCGCATTCGGTCGCCTTCAACCCGTAGGTTCCGAAATCAAGCGTAGCGCCGCGGTAGGCAGTTCCCTTCATTCTGCCCTTGAACATCTTGCGGTGTTTTACTTTTTTAGGAGCTAACATGTGCAGCCTTTCCTTTCGACAGGGTTTCGCCGCGATATACCCACACCTTTACCCCGATAATGCCGTACGTTGTACGCGCTTCAAAAAATCCGTAATCGATATCAGCCCGCAGGGTGTGCAGTGGAACCCGTCCTTCACGGTACCATTCGGTACGGGCTATTTCAGCGCCGCCCAGCCGGCCCGAGCACGATATTTTAATCCCTTTGGCGCCGAACTTCAGCGCCGAACCCACGCTGCGCTTCATGGCTCTGCGAAACGCGACCCGCTTGATAAGCTGCTGGCAGACGTTTTCAGCAATCAGCTGTGCGTCCACTTCAGGGCGCTGCACTTCCGTAATGTTGATATACACCTCGCGGTCGGTCAGCTTCTGGATATCCGCCTTCAGACGCTCGATCTCGGAGCCTTTTTTCCCGATGATGATGCCGGGACGCGCGGCCGCGATATTAACCCGCAGCTTGTTGGCGGCGCGCTCAATCTCAACGCTTGAAACGCCTGCCGGGGCGAGCCTGACTTTGACGAATTTCTTTATATTCAGGTCCTCATGCAGCAGCGTGCTGAACGACTTGTCGGAATACCACCTGGAGTTCCAGGTTTTAATAATGCCGATCCGAAAACCTACGGGATGTACTTTTTGTCCCAACTTACACCTCCTGATAGTTGTATTCTACGCAACCGTTACCCTTCATCGAGCACGACGGTGATATGGCATGAACGCTTCAATATCCGCGTTCCGCGCCCCATTGAACGCGCCCGGAACCGCTTCATTGTAGGTCCTTCATCGACGAATATCGTTTTTACGAACAGTGTATCGACATCGACACCGTCGCGGGCGCCGGCGTTGGCAACCGCAGAGCTCAAAAGCTTTCCGACGTAACGGCTGCCGGCCTTCTGTGTGTATTCCAGCGTGCTGAGCGCATCGCTGACCGGCATTCCGCGCACGAGGTCTGCAACGAGACGGACTTTTTGGGCCGAAATACCAACATGTCTATCGCAGGCTTTTATTTCCATAATGCAACACTCGACTTCCTAACATATGTTGACGTACAAGGGGCTCAACCTACTGCACATTACTTCTTGCCGTGGCCGTGATAGGTCCTGGTCGGCGAGAACTCGCCCAGCTTGTGACCCACCATGTTCTCGGTAACATAGACCGGGATAAACTTCTTTCCGTTATGTACGGCAAACGTCAAACCGATCATATCAGGCGTTATCGTTGAGCGGCGTGACCAGGTTTTAATGACCTGCTTATTGCCCGTGGCGTTCGCGGCATCAACTTTTCTGGCAACATGGTCGTCAATGAACGGACCTTTTTTTACGGACCTTGGCATCCTGCAACTCCCTATTTGTTCCTGCGTCTCACGATGAACTTGTCAGTTGATTTATTGTGCCGTGTGCGGTACCCCTTGGTCGGGATACCCCAGGGCGTACAGGGATGGCGCCCGCCTGAAGACCGGCCCTCGCCGCCGCCCATCGGATGATCGACGGGGTTCATGGCAACGCCGCGCACTTTGGGCTTTTTCCCGAGCCAGCGTGTACGGCCGGCCTTGCCGATGCTGATATTCTTATGATCGGCATTGCCGACCTGACCGATCGTGGCATAACACTCAACATGCACCAGACGGATTTCACCTGAACCCATTTTAAGATGGGCATACATATTTTCCTTGGCTGCCAGCTGCGCGCTCGCACCGGCGCTGCGTGCAAGCTGCCCGCCTTTGCCCTGTTTCAGCTCAATATTGTGAATCTGGGTGCCGACCGGGATCCTGCGGATCGGCAGGGCATTGCCCACGGCGATTTCCGCATTTTCACCGGCCATAACCTGATTGCCGACCTCAAGACGATCAGGAGCCAGGATATAGCGCTTCTCGCCGTCAACATACTGCAGCAGGGCAATGCGCGAGGTGCGGTTGGGATCGTATTCAATACTGACAACCTTTGCCGGGATCTCGTGCTTATTGCGTTTAAAATCAATAATCCGGTAGCGCCGCTTGTGTCCGCCTCCGATATGTCGAGCGGTAACACGTCCGTAACAGTTACGACCGCCGGTTTTCTTGAGCGGCGCCAGCAGGCTTTTCTCTGGACGGCTGGCGGTTATTTCAGCAAAATCCGCAACGGTCTGAAAACGCCTTCCGGGTGATGTGGGTTTAAACGATTTTACCGCCATGATTGCAACTCCATTTCAATGCTGTAGATACCAGTCCCGTCGTGACCGATTACACGCCTTCAAAAAACTCGATTGAATCTCCGGCCTTCAATACGACAACCGCTTTTTTCCAGTCCGATTTCTTGCCGACATGCCGGCCGACCCGCTTGGCCTTGCCGAGAAAATTCATGACGCGCACATCGGTCACGGTTACATTGAAAAGACGCTGAACAGCGTCCTTGATCTCGATCTTGTTCGCGCGCCGGTCGACCTCAAACGTCACAGCGTTTGCAGCTTCCCGCTGCACGGTACTTTTTTCAGTGACTATGGGGCGGCGGATTACTCCATATATGTCCTTCATGCAGCCAGGCTCCTCTCGATTGACTTCAAACTTGTCTGCGTAATTACCAGCTCATCGTATTTCAAGACGTCATACAGGTTCAAACCCTCGGGCGGAAGCACCTTAACATGCGGTACGTTGCGCGAACTGAGCAGCAGGTTATGGTCGGCGTCGGCAATGATAAGCGCACTGCCTGCCTGCAGCTTCTCAAGCATGGCAACAAACGCAGCGGTTTTAATCTCCGGCATCTCGAGCGTATCCAGGACCAGCAGCTTTTCCTGCTGCACTTTCAAGCTCAGGGCGGAACACATCGCAGCACGGCGGACCTTCTTGGGTACTTTTATGTCATAGGACCGGGGCCTGGGGCCGAATGCAATACCGCCGCCGCGCCATACAGGTGAGCGGCTCGAACCGGAGCGTGCCCGGCCGGTGCCCTTCTGCTTCCAGGGTTTCTTGCCACCGCCCGAAACTTCGGCCCTGGTTTTGGTTGATGATGTGCCGGCGCGGCGCCTGTTCAGCTGCATCCTGATGACGTCGTAGAACAGATGCTGCTTTACCTCGGCGGCGAACACCGAGTCTACCACTTCCACCTGCGAAATTTTTTCGCGATTAACGTTGTATACATCTAACGTTGCCATCGTTGTCTACCCGGAAAGAAAAATTATGTCAGGTTTACCTGGTTTTGCAGATCATTATCAGTGAATTTTTGTGACCGGGAACAGCGCCACGGATCAACAGAAGATTTTCTTCCGGGCGTGCATCAACCACCCGCAGTCCTCTGACCGACACCCGTGAATTGCCGAGCTGGCCGGGCATTTTTTTTCCCTTGAAAACATGGGAAGGCCATGCGCTCTGCCCGACCGAGCCTACCTGCCGGTGAAACTTTGAACCATGCGCCATGGGCCCGCGACTGAATCCATGCCGCTTGATATTGCCGGCAAATCCCTTGCCCTTGCTGGTGCCGATGATCTCGACCATCTCACCCTGCTCGAAAATATCCACCGTCACCGACTGCCCGACATCATAGGTTGAGCCGTCCTCAATACGAAACTCCCGCAGAACCGCACAGGCCTCATCCAGGGCCTTTTTAAAGTGCCCCTGCAGCGGCTTTGTGCACTTCTGCGACTTCTTTTCGCCAAAGCCGAGCTGCAGCGCATTGTAGCCGTCTTTTTCAGGGGTCTTCTTCTGCACAACAATACAGGGTCCGGCCTGCACTACGGTCACCGGAATTACTTCACCGTCTGGTGAAAACACCTGGGTCATACCGATTTTTTTTCCAATTATTCCTAAAGCCACGTTACGGTCTCCAAAAAAATGATGGGGCGTTCTGCCTACAGCTTGATTTCAACATCGACACCGGCCGACAGATCAAGCTTCATGAGCGCATCAACGGTCTGCTCGGTCGGCTCAAGTATGTCCATCAGACGCTTGTGGGTTCGGGTTTCAAACTGCTCGCGGGATTTTTTATCAACGTGCGGAGAGCGCAGGACGCAGTATTTACTTATACCGGTCGGCAGCGGTATCGGACCGACGACCCGGGCTCCGGTACGCCTGGCCGTGTCAACGATTTCCTCAACCGACTGATCAAGCAGCCGGTGGTCAAAAGCCTTGAGACGAATCCTGATTTTCTGACTTTCAATGAGACCATCAACCTTTTTCATAACCGTGCCGTCCCTTATTCTATAACATCACTGATAACGCCGGCACCGACTGTGCGGCCGCCTTCGCGTATCGCGAATCGAAGCTCTTTCTCCATGGCGATCGGCGTAATCAGCTCGGCCTCGATGGCCACATTGTCACCGGGCATCACCATCTCAACGCCTTCGGGCAGCTTCACATTGCCGGTCACATCCGTGGTCCGGAAATAAAACTGCGGACGGTAGCCGTTGAAAAACGGCGTATGACGGCCGCCCTCTTCCTTCGACAATACATACACCTCGGCCTTGAACTTCTTGTGCGGCTTGATCGAGCCCGGCTTGGCAATAACCTGACCGCGCTCAACCTCATCGCGCTTCGTGCCGCGCAGCAGCAGCCCCACGTTGTCTCCCGCACGGCCCTCATCCAGAAGCTTGCGGAACATCTCAACGCCTGTGCATACCGTCTTGACCGTGTCGCGAATGCCCACGATCTCAATCTCCTCGCTCACCTTCACAATACCGCGCTCGATGCGGCCCGTCACAACCGTGCCGCGGCCCGATATGCTGAACACATCCTCGACCGGCATCAGAAACGGCTTGTCGACCGCACGCTCGGGCTCGGGAATATAGGAGTCAATCGCATCAAGAAGTGCCTGAATGCACTTGAACTGATCAGCCTTGGGATCATCGCACTCCATGGCTCGCAGGGCGCTGCCCGTAACAATCGGTGTGTCATCACCCGGGAAATCATACTGGCTCAGCAACTCCCGCACCTCAAGCTCAACCAGCTCCAGAAGCTCAGGATCATCTACCATATCGGCCTTGTTCAAAAACACCACAACATAGGGCACGCGCACCTGACGGGCAAGCAGAATATGCTCGCGCGTCTGCGGCATCGGACCGTCGGCCGCGCTCACCACCAGAATGGCGCCATCCATCTGCGCCGCGCCCGTGATCATATTCTTAATGTAGTCGGCATGGCCGGGACAGTCAATGTGGGCATAGTGGCGCTTGTCCGTCTCATACTCAACGTGCGCTATGGCAATCGTGAGTCCGCGCTCCTTCTCCTCGGGCGCCTTGTCGATCTGGTCAAAATCCATCTTCTGGGCCAGACCCTTCAGGGACTGATACTTCGTCAGCGCAGAGGTCAGCGTAGTCTTGCCGTGATCAACGTGTCCGATCGTTCCTACGTTTACGTGCGGTTTCGTGCGCTCAAACTTTTGCTTTGCCATGAGAATCCTCCTGCAGTTGTACTACCAGCGATAGTGGGCAAACGCCTTGTTTGCCGCCGCCATTTTGTGCGTATCTTCCCGTTTTTTAATAGATGTTCCACGGTTATTCAGCGCGTCAAGCAGCTCTGCTGCCAGGCGCGCGCTCATGGTTTTTTCAGGGCGCAGGCGGGAATATCCGATTAACCAGCGCATGGCAAGCGCAACCTGCCGGGCGGGCTTTACCTCAACGGGAACCTGATAGTTAGCGCCGCCGATTCGGCGCGACTTGGTTTCAACCGTCGGCTTCACGTTGTTGAGCGCTGTTTTAAACGACTCCAGGGGATGGTCGCCGGTTTTGTCACCGATGATGGAAAGACTTCCATACACGATCGACTCGGCCGTGCTCCTTTTACCCTTCTGCATCAACTTATTGATAAAACGGGCAAGCGTTAAGTCTCCGTACTTTGCGTCCGGCAGGATTTCGCGCTTTGCGGCTACTCTTCTTCGTGCCATAATATGACTCCAACAGCTTTATTATAATTGCAGGTTTACGCTTTAGGCCGCTTGGAACCGTACTTGGAACGGCTCTTGCGGCGGCTGTCAACACCGGATGAATCAAGGGTTCCGCGCACGATGTGATAGCGCACGCCCGGAAGGTCTTTGACGCGGCCTCCGCGCACAAGTACCACCGAATGCTCCTGCAGGTTGTGGCCCACACCTGGAATATAGGCGGTAATTTCAATGCCGCTTGTGAGGCGCACGCGGGCGACCTTGCGCAATGCCGAGTTTGGCTTCTTGGGCGTTGCCGTATACACACGCGTACATACTCCCCGGCGCTGCGGACAGTTCTGCAGTGCGCGCGACTTTGATTTTTTTTCAATCTTTTTTCGGCCCTGGACGCAGAGCTGATTAATTGTCGGCATATACGGACACCTCAAAAATGCGTTGTAAAGTTAAAAGATATTTTTTATCATAATATAAAATTGATGTCAAATATAAAATTTGTTTTAACCTTTTTTTTTGCCGATAATTGCAAAGTATTCAGGAAAACCGGCACCTGAGGGCTACACCGCATCGGTATGTTCAGCGGCGACACCGCCTGATGGGGCGGTCTCATTATCGCTGTGAATGACCACCTTGCGATATTCGGCCAGCCCGGTCCCGGCGGGAATCAGACGCCCCATCGCGGCATTTTCCTTCAAACCGCGCAGATAATCGACCTTGCCCTCGATAGCAGCCTGCGTGAGCACCCGGGTTGTCTCCTGAAACGAGGCCGCGGAGATGAAGCCTTCCGTGCTCAAGGAGGCTTTGGTAATGCCCAGCAGCAGCGGCTCGGCGATAGCGACCTGTCCGCCCATTTCGCGCACCTTCTCATTTTCCGCCTCGAAGCGCGTTTTTTCGACCTGCTCATCCAGCAGAAACTGGGTATCGCCGACCTCCTTGATTTTTACGCGCTGCAGCATCTGGCGCACGATGCACTCAATGTGCTTATCGTTGATTTTCACACCCTGCAGGCGGTAGACCTCCTGAACCTCATCGACCAGGAACTTGGCCAGCTCCTTTTCGCCCAGAATGTTGAGCACATCATGCGGATTGGGAAGCCCGTCCATAATGGCCTCACCGGCTCTGACGCGGTCGCCTTCATGCACACTGATATGCCGTCCCTTGGGAATGAGATATTCCTTGGGCTCGAGCTTCTTGCCGCCGAAATCGGTGATGCCCGGCGTGACGATAACCTTTCGTTTTCCCTTAATATCCTTGCCGAAGGTGACCGTGCCGTCGATTTCACTGATGACCGTAACCTCCTTGGGCTTACGGGCCTCGAGGAGCTCGGCAACCCGCGGAAGGCCGCCGGTGATATCCTTGGTCTTGGAGGTCTCGCGGGTGATTTTCGCCAGCACATCCCCGGGCTGCAATTCATCGCCCTCGCTCACGACGATGTTCGCGCCGACCGGCATAAAATAGCGTGCCGGCCGCTCTTTCTCGCCGGGCAGCATAATGGTTTTACCCTTTGCGTCCTTGAGCGAAATTCTCGGGCGGCTGTCATGATCGCGCTGGTCTTTGAGCTCAACGACAACCTTGGAGGCAAGGCCGGTAACTTCGTCGACCTGCTCGCGCATGGTGTTGCCTTCCTTGAGATCGCCGAATTTAACCCTGCCGCCGACTTCCGTCAGAATCGGCGTCGCGAAAGGATCCCACTCGGCCAGAACCTGCCCGGGCTTCACCTTGTCGCCGTCGCGCACCTTCAACTTGGCGCCGTACACGACCGCCTGGGGATCGCGCTCACGGCCCTGAGCATCGACTATGCCGATTTTGCCGTTACGGGTCATAACGACCGTTGCGCCGTCGCGATTGACTACCGTACTCATGGTGATAAACTTGATCGTTCCGCTGTGCTGGGCTTCAAGCGTTGTCTGCTCCACCCGGCGGCTGGCGGCACCACCAATATGGAAAGTACGCATGGTCAGCTGGGTGCCGGGCTCGCCGATTGACTGAGCCGCTATAATGCCGACCGCCTCACCGATATTGACCATGCGCCCGCGCGCAAGATCACGCCCGTAGCACATGGCGCACACGCCGCGGCGCGACTGGCAGGTCAGCACCGAGCGGATGCGCACATGCTCGATACCGGCTTCCTGCAGTTTTTCCACCGCGGCTTCATCGATTTCATGGTTCTTGCTCACGATTGTTTCGCCCGTTATCGGGTCAATAATTTCGTCAAGCGAGACACGCCCCAGAACACGGTCGCCGAGCGCTTCAATAATCTCTCCGCCCTCGATAAGCGAGCTCATATAGAGCCCGTCGATCGTATGGCAGTCATACTCGCTGATGATGCAGTCCTGGGCGACATCAACCAGACGGCGGGTAAGATAGCCGGAATTTGCAGTTTTCAGGGCGGTATCGGCCAGACCCTTGCGCGCGCCGTGTGTCGAGATAAAGTACTGCAGCACCGTCAGCCCCTCGCGGAAGTTGGCGGTAATGGGAGTTTCAATAATTTCACCCGACGGTTTGGCCATCAGGCCGCGCATACCGGCAAGCTGCCGGATCTGCTGCGTGCTGCCGCGCGCCCCCGAATCAGCCATAATATATATTGAGTTAAGGCTCTGGGTATTGCGCTTCTTGCCGTCCTTGTCAACATACTCGTCAGTGCCGAGTTCCTGCAGCATTTCATCGGCAACCTGTTCGGTCACGCGCGCCCAGATGTCAATTACCTTGTTGTAGCGTTCACCGTCGGTGATCAAGCCATCCTTGTACTGGTCCTGAATCTGCCGGACCTCAACCGTGGTCTCCTCGATCATCGTATCCTTGCGCGACGGAATGCGCATGTCCTGAATCGAAATCGATATGCCGGACTTGGTGGCGTACTTATAGCCGATATCCTTCAGCCGGTCTGAGAGAATAACGGTCTGTTTGTCTCCGCAGTAGCGGTAGCAGTAATCGATCAGGTTGGCCAGCTCCTTTTTATTCATGACCCTGTTGATAAGGGCAAAGGGAATATCGCGCGGCACGGCCTCGCGCAGCATCACCCGGCCGACCGTTGTTTCAACCAGATCGCCGTCCACCCGCGCCCGGATGCGGGCATGCAGGTCAACAACGCCCGAGTCATAGGCAAGATGCACTTCGCTCTCGCCGGAGAACACCTTACCGCTGCCTTTAACCATTTCGCGCTCGCGCGTCATGTAATAGATGCCCAGCACGATGTCCTGAGTCGGTATAATGATCGGCTTGCCGTTTGCCGGCGACAGGATATTGTTCGTGGACATCAACAGCACGCGGGCCTCAATCTGGGCCTGCAGCGTGATCGGAACATGCACGGCCATCTGGTCGCCGTCAAAATCAGCGTTAAACGCGGTGCATACGAGCGGATGCAGCTGGATAGCCTTGCCTTCGACAAGCAGAGGCTCAAAAGCCTGCAGACCCAGACGGTGCAGTGTCGGAGCGCGGTTGAGCATGACCGGGAACTCCTTAACGACCGATTCAAGGCAGTCCCAGACCTCGGGCGTTTCGCGCTCAACCATTTTCTTGGCGCTTTTAATGGTTGTCGCATACCCCCTGACGATCAGCAGATTGTACACGAAGGGCTTAAACAGCTCGATGGCCATGCGCTTCGGCAGACCGCACTGGTGCAGCCGGAGCTCGGGGCCGATGACGATAACCGTTCGCCCGGAATAATCAACACGCTTGCCGAGCAGGTTCTGACGGAAACGCCCCTGTTTGCCCTTGAGCATATCGGAGAGCGATTTTAACGGGCGCTTGTTGCGTCCGGTCAGCACCTTACCGCGCCGGCCGTTGTCAAACAGCACATCCACGGCCTCCTGCAGCATGCGCTTTTCATTGCGGATAATGATATCAGGCGCATCCAGCTCAAGCAGCTTCTTCAAGCGGTTGTTGCGGTTGATAACGCGCCGGTACAGATCATTCAGGTCCGACGTTGCAAACCGGCCGCCTTCCAGGGGTACCAGCGGGCGCAGGTCCGGCGGTATAACGGGAATGACGTCAAGGATCATCCATTCCGGCTCATTATCCGAGTTGCGGAAGGCCTCGACGATGCGCAGCCGCTTGGCAAGCTTTTTCTTCTTGGCCTCGGAGCTGGTAACGTGAATCTCCTCACGCAGCTGCTTTGAAAGCTCATCAAGATCGATTTTTCTGAGCAGCTCGCGGATCGCCTCAGCACCCATGCCGGCATTGAAATCCTGATTCTGCTCGATATAGGCCTTGCGGTAATGATCCTCATCCATGCACTCGCCGACCTGATAGGCGGTCTTCTTCGGGTCGGTAACGACATAGGACTCGAAATAGAGCACCTTTTCAAGATCACGCAGCGTCATATCAAGCAGGGTGCCGATACGGCTGGGCAGACTGCGCAAAAACCAGATATGCGCTACCGGGCAGGCCAGTTCGATATGACCGAGACGCTCGCGGCGCACGAACGACGGAATAACCTCAACACCGCACTTCTCACAGACGATACCGCGATGCTTCAGGCGCTTGTACTTGCCGCAATTGCATTCATAGTCCTTGACCGGACCGAATATCTTCGCGCAGAAAAGCCCGTCGCGCTCCGGTTTGAACGTGCGGTAGTTAATCGTCTCCGGCTTTTTCACCTCACCGTTGGACCAGCCCCGGATGGTGTCGGCTGATGCAATCGAAATCTTGAGAGCATCAAAGCTGTCAACGATTCTTGACTGGGCCTGATGAATTGAAAAAAATCCGTTCATATGCAATACCTCTTACAAAGAGATTAATAGAATTATTTTTTGTCGCTTTCGGGCTCAATGAATTCAACATCGAGGCACAGGCTCTGCAGTTCCTTGACGAGCACATTAAACGACTCCGGAAGCGCCGGCGCGATATTGAGATCGCCCTTGACGATATTTTCATACAGCTTGCTGCGTCCGTACACGTCGTCTGATTTGAGCGTCAGCAGCTCCTGCAGCGTGTAGGCAGCCCCATAGGCTTCAAGCGCCCATACTTCCATCTCGCCAAGCCGCTGGCCGCCGAACTGGGCCTTGCCCCCCAGAGGCTGCTGGGTGACCAGCGAATAGGTGCCGATAGAGCGAGCGTGGATCTTGTCATCAACCAGATGATGCAGCTTGAGCATGTAGATAATGCCGACCGTCACTTCCTTATCGAACGGCTCGCCGGTTCGACCGTCAAACAGCTTCGTCTGGCCGGAATTGGGCATCTGCGCCTCTTCAAAACACTCGTTGATCTGTGCCTCGCGGGCACCGTCAAAAACCGGCGTTGCCATGTGCACGCCGCGGGACAGCTTTTCGGCAAGCGCAAGCAGCTCATCATCAGGCAGCGCGTCGATCAGGGCTGACACCGACTTATCGCCGTAAATCTTCTTGATCCAGGCGCGGATTTTCTGCGGTGTGGTTTGATCCTTGAGCATCTGGCCGATCTTCTGGCCGAGGCCGCGCGCGGTCCAGCCAAGGTGGGTTTCAAGTATCTGGCCCACGTTCATGCGCGAGGGAACGCCCAGCGGGTTCAGCACGATATCGACCGGGGTTCCGTCTTCCATGTACGGCATGTCTTCAACCGGCAATATACGTGAAAGCACGCCCTTATTGCCATGACGACCGGCCATCTTATCGCCGACCGACAGCTTGCGCTTAACAGCCAGGTTGACCTTGACCATCTTGATTACGCCGGGCGGCAGCTCATCACCGCGCTTGATCTTTTCGATTTTTTCTTCAAACACAAGCTTGATGACGCGGACCTGTTCGTCAAAATCACGCTTGATGCTCTCGATTTTTTCAGCGGTCTCCTCTTTGCCGGCAATACTCACTTTGGTCCATTTTGCAAGCGGTATTGAGTCAACATGCGCGGCCGTTACAACGGCGCCTTTTTTCAAAATTTCCTTACCCTTCTTCTCATCAATAAACTTCTTGCCGATGGTTTTGCCCACCAGCATTTTTTTCAGACGCTTATTGACGCTCTCCTGCAGGATCCGGATTTCATCCTCCTGGTCTTTGAGAAAACGTGCACGATCCTCATCCTCGATTGAGCGGGTGCGATCATCCTTATCCGCGCCTTTGCGCGAAAAAATACTCACCCCGATAACCGTGCCCTCGACACCGGGCGGCATCCGCAGCGAGGTGTCCTGAACGTCACGGGCTTTTTCACCGAAAATCGCCCGCAGAAGCTTTTCCTCCGGGGAAAGCTGGGTTTCGCCCTTGGGCGTAATCTTGCCGACGAGAATATCGCCGGGCTTCACCTCGGCGCCGATGCGCACGATACCGCTCTCATCAAGCTGGGCGAGCATATCCTCGCCGACGTTCGGAATGTCGCGGGTTATTTCCTCCTTGCCGAGCTTGGTATCACGCGCCAGTACATTGAATTCCTCGATATGAATGGAGGTAAACGCGTCCTCACGGATCAGCGTCTCGCTGACAAGAATGGAATCTTCAAAGTTATAGCCTCCCCAGGGCATAAAGGCGACCAGCACATTGCGGCCAAGAGCGAGCTCACCCATCTCGGTTGCCGGCCCGTCAGCGATCAAATCGCCGGCATCAACCCAGTCGCCGACACGCACGATCGGATGCTGGTTGATACAGGTGTTCTGATTTGAGCGGCGATACTTGGTCAGCTTGTAGATGTCGACATCAGCACCGATTCTACCCGCCTCCACGTCGTGTTTGACCACGATGCGCTCGGCATCAACGCTGCGCACGACCCCGCTGCGCTTTGCAACGATTCCGACGCCTGAATCCCGGGCGGCAATACCCTCCATGCCGGTACCCACAAGCGGCGCCTGCGTGCGCAACAGCGGAACGGCCTGGCGCTGCATGTTGGAGCCCATCAGCGCGCGGTTGGCGTCATCGTTTTCCAGAAACGGGATCAGCGATGCGGCCACGCTCACAAGCTGCTTCGGGGAGACGTCCATATACTCGATTTCCTCGGCAGCGGCCATGATAAACTCACCGCCACGGCGCGCGGAAACGAGCTGATTTTCGAATTTTCCCTTTGCATCGATCGGAGCGTTTGCCTGGGCGATGACAAACTTTTCCTCCTGCAGGGCGGAAAGGTATTCGACCTTTTTGCTCACCCGGCCGTTTTCAACCCGGCGATACGGCGTTTCCACAAACCCGTAGTCATTGACGCGCGCAAACGTCGACAGCGACGCGATCAATCCGATATTGGGCCCTTCCGGTGTTTCAATCGGACAGATACGGCCGTAGTGCGTGGGGTGCACGTCGCGCACCTCAAACCCGGCGCGCTCGCGCGTCAGGCCTCCCGGCCCCAGAGCGCTCAGGCGGCGCTTGTGCGTGATCTCTGAGAGCGGGTTGGTCTGATCCATAAACTGGGAGAGCTGGCTGGATCCAAAAAACTCCTTAATGACCGCTGAAACCATTTTCGAGTTTACCAGGTCATGCGGCATCAGGGTTTCAAGCTCCTGCAGGCTCATGCGCTCTTTGATAGCCCGCTCCATGCGCACAAGGCCGATACGATAGTGGTTCTCAACAAGCTCGCCGACCGTTCGCACACGCCGGTTGCCCAGATGATCGATATCGTCGATATCACCGCGCCCGTTTTTAATGTCTATCAGGGTGGCTACCGTCCTCATAATGTCTTCAGGGCTCAGGACCGTTGACTCTATCGGCGCATCAAGATTGAGGCGGAAGTTGATTTTAAGGCGGCCGACCGTTGTCAGTTCATAGAAATCCTGTTCGAAAAAGAGCCGGTTGAAATGCGCATTGGCACTTTCCTGGCTGGGAGGGTCATTAGGCCGCAGGCGCTTGTATATCTCAACGATCGCTTCATCCTGCGACCTGACCTTGTCAATCTCAAGAGTGTCACGCAGGGATGAATCAATGTTATGGCGATCGATGTAAAGAATGCTGATTTTTTTAATGCCGCGCTGCCTGATCTGCAGGACACCATCAGCAGTGAGTCTCTCATTGCACCGGAAAACAACCTCGCCTGTAGCGGGGTCAACGACATCTGCGGCAACGACCTTATCGACGATATCCTGCTCGGCAATGGTGATAGCGTCAATGCCGGCTTTGCGCATTTTGCTCACGATGGCCTTGTTGAACTTGCGGCCCTTCTTGACGATCACCTCATTGCGCCTGTCAACAATATCGCTGCAGGCGATTCCCTCGCCGAAGAAGGGCGAGCGGATGCTCATGCGCACGCCGCTGTCCTCGAACACCAGGTCTTCAACCGTATAAAAATACTCAAGCAGCTTCTGGTCGCTGTAGCCCAGCGCTTTGAGCAGCACCGTCACCGGGAACTTGCGCCGGCGGTCAATGCGCACATATAAAATATCCTTGGGATCATACTCGAAATCTATCCATGACCCCCGGCTGGGGATGATACGGGCCGAATACAGAAATTTGCCGCTGGAGAGGGTTTTCCCGCGGTCATGATCAAAAAATACGCCCGGCGAGCGGTGCAGCTGGCTCACGACAACGCGCTCGGTGCCGTTGATCACAAACGTGCCGTTTTCGGTCATGAGCGGAATCTCGCCGAAATAGACTTCCTGCTCTTTGATATCGCGAATATTCTTCGTTTCCGGGTCGTAGTTCACCAGCCTGATCAGCACCTTGAGCGGCGAGGCCAGCGTAAGTTCCTTCTGCCGGCACTCGTCAATATCGTATTTGGGAGGACCGAGCGAATAGCTGACGAATTCCAGAGAGGATGTCTCATTGTAATTCTTAATCGGAAAAACGCTGAGAAACACCCACTGCAGGCCGCACACCTGACGCTGCTCGGGGGGGACATCCTTTTGCAGAAAATTATCATAGGACCGTTTCTGAATGTCGATCAGATTCGGTATGTCCATGATATCGGGAATTTTCTGAAAACTTTTGCGGAATCGAAGTTTCTGTGCGCCTACCTGAGCCATGCAAAACTCCATATGCCTGTAGAGTAAAAAAAATAAAAGTCTGCCTTATTCCCTCCGATACAGTCAGGGGCATAAGGCAGTCTTACCAGAAAGCACTGTGCAGTAGTTACTTAATCTCAGCGGAGGCGCCGGCTTCTTCGAGCTTTTTCTTAATGTCTTCAGCTTCGGCTTTCGGAATGGCTTCCTTGACCGCCTTGGGAAGCGCATCAACAAAATCCTTGGCTTCCTTCAGTCCAAGCCCCGTAACCTCGCGTACAACCTTGATGACGTTGATGCGCTTTTCACCGGCGCCGACGAGCACGACATCAAATTCGGTCTTTTCCTCCGCCGCAGCGGCATCACCACCCGCGGCAACGGCAGCAGGTGCCGCGGCAACGGCAGCTGCTGATACGCCGAACTTTTCTTCCAGCTCCTTGATCATGTTGGACAGATCAAGCACCGACATGTTTTCGATGTAAGAAATAACATCATCCTTTGTAATCTCAGCCATTGCAAAAACCTCCTGAAAATAAATGAATTATGCGTTACTTTCGCCGCGTGAATTATTTTCCCTCTTTCTGCTCGGCAACAGCAGCCAGAACCCGCAGGAACTTCCGCGGGATATCCGATAAAACTGAAACGAACCCTGCAATCGGTGCCGCAAGCATACCGACAAGCTGAGCAAGGAGCACATCCCTGCCCGGCAGATCACCGATCTGGTTGATCTGGGTAGCGCTCAGCAGCGTATTTTCAAGCACACCGGCCCTGATCGTAAAACGCAGATCAGGATTTTCCTTTTTGGCATCATTATAAAATCGCGTCAGGGTCTTAGCCGCCTGGGCCGGATCACCTTCGATAAACGCAACTGCGGTCTGGCCGACAAAATGCTCGCAGAGCGGCTCAAATGCAGTATTTTTAACGGCGATTTTTAAAAGCGTGTTCTTGGCGACCTTTACCTCTGAACCGACTCCCCGGATATCGCGCCGCAGGCTGGTTATCTTGTCAACATTGAGACCGGTGTAGTCAAATACATACATTGCACGGGCCCGCTGCAACTGCGCGTTCAGGCTCGCAACTGTTTCTTCTCGATCGTGTCTGCTCACAGTTAGTACCTTTCACTGTCAAACGTGTTTGAATGTCGTTAAAGCTCTATTCCTTTAACGAGGCAATATCAACCTTTACGCCCGGACCCATGGTGGAGGAGAGCACCATATTGCGCATATACTGGCCCTTGCTTGCCGGCGGCTTCATGCGATTCACGGTATCAATCAGCGAAACGATATTCTCCTGCAATTTTTCACGGTCAAAGGAAACCTTGCCCACCGGCACGTGCAGATTGGCGCCCTTATCGGTGCGAAACTCAACCTTGCCTTTCTTGATCTCGCCGATCGTCTCCTTGAGGTTCAGGGTAACCGTGCCGACCTTGGGATTGGGCATCATGCCGCGCGGCCCGAGTACCTTTGCAATGCGGCCCACAAGCCCCATCATATCCGGCGTGGCAACCGCTTTGTCAAACTCAAGCCAGCCGCCCTGGATTTTTTCAACCAGGTCCTCAGCGCCGACGAAATCGGCGCCTGCATCGCGGGCTTCAATTTCCTTTTCACCCTTGGCGAACACCAGCACCCGTACCGATTTGCCGGTGCCGTGTGGCAGCATAACCGTGCCGCGCACCATTTGATCGGCCTTGCGGGGATCGACACCGAGCCTGATCGCCACTTCGGCGGTCTCGTCAAATTTGGCGCTGGCGGACTGCTTTACCAGATCAATTGCCTCGGCCAGTTCATAGCGCCTGTCCCGGTCGATATTCGCACGGGCCTCACTGTAACGTTTACCTTTTTTTGCCATGGTTTCATCCTGTGTTCTGTACGTTACGCCACGCGCAGTCAGACGACTTCAATACCCATGCTGCGCGCGGTACCCATAATTATGTTCATCGCATGATCGATATCATTAGCATTAATATCGGGCATCTTGGCCTGGGCGATTTCGCGCACCTGATCCATGCTGACCTTGCCGACCTTGTTTTTATTAGGCTCTCCTGAGCCTTTCACGATACCGGCGGCCTTCTTTAAAAGAACCGCAGCCGGCGGCGTCTTGGTTACAAAGGAAAAAGAGCGATCGGAATACACGGTGATCACGACCGGAACGATCAGACCCTCCTTGTCCTGCGTTTTTGCATTGTATGCCTTGCAGAATTCCATGATATTGACACCATGCTGGCCCAGGGCCGGGCCGACCGGCGGCGAAGGATTGGCCTTCCCCGCAGGAATCTGCAACTTAATCTGCGTCATTACCTTTTTTGCCATGGGGCTTTCCTTTGTTCTTTATAATATGTAAACAGTGCCGCTAATTAATTTTTTTTACCTGCAGGTACTCCAGCTCAATGGGCGTCTGCCGGCCGAAGATGCTCACCAGTACTTTCAGACGGGCCTTTTCAGGCTTGACCTCCTCAACAGTGCCGTTAAAATTTGAAAACGGGCCTTCAACGATGACAACCTCATCACCCTTTTCAAAATTCATCTTAACGGTCGGGCGCAGCTTGCCTTCCTTGATCTTATCAAGCAGGTCATCAATGCCGCCGTCAGGAATCGGGACAGGCTTGGTTTTCCCGCCGATAAAGCCGGTTACCCGGGGCGTGTTTCTGACCAGGTGCCATGTTTCATTGTTCATGTCCATGTGCACCAGCAAATAGCCGGGGAAGAACTTGCGCGAGGCCTTTTTAACCTGCTTTTCACCCTTTTTGCTTTTAATAATTTCCTCAACATCCTCGGTCGGAATGAGGATATCATCAAACATATCCTGCATCGCGTAGGCTTTAATACGCTCTTCCAGCATATCCTTGACTTTATTTTCATAGCCGGAATAGGTATGCACGACATACCACTGCTTCGACATAACGGGCCTCAACTCAATAAACTATCAACCTGATCAAACGGGATAGAATCACATCAACGATCCCAAGATAGACGCAAACGATAAGAACAATCACGATCACGACCACTGTCGACGCAATGGTTTCCTTGCGGCCGGGCCAGGTTATCTTTTTGAGCTCGGTTTTTACCTCACGCAAAAACTGCCTGGCTTTATCAGCGATACCTTTTACATCCACAGCCATCACGTCCCCGTTCATCACGCACGCATGCGTTAAGTATGGCAGGCCAGGAGGGATTCGAACCCCCATCACCCGGATTTGGAGTCCGGTGCTCTATCCGTTAGAGCTACTGGCCTGGCACATCTGTCAAATACATACATTGAAGATTGCCAGGACTGAAGAATATGCCGCACCGCAGGCTACTTTGTCTCTTTATGCACCGTGTGCGTATGGCAGAATCGGCAGTACTTTTTAAACTCAAGTTTGCCGGTCGTCTTCTTCTTATTCTTCGTCGTATTGTAGTTCCTGTTCTTGCACTGCGAACAGGCCAGTATCACTATGTCTCTCATCCTTCAGCAACCCTGTATAGACTATAGGTAACAAGTGTATTGACCGTCCGCCGGACACGCCAATGCTATTATTATATTATTCTATAACATCACTGATAACGCCGGCGCCCACCGTGCGGCCGCCTTCGCGTATCGCGAATCGAAGCTCTTTCTCCATGGCGATCGGCGTAATCAGCTCGGCCTCGATGGCCACATTGTCACCGGGCATCACCATCTCAACGCCTTCGGGCAGC
>VGSH01000007.1 GCA_016875025.1 Deltaproteobacteria bacterium | reverse complement strand
ACCGGGCGTTTGAAGCATTCCTCAACGAGGTAGCGTTCATGCTCAGCTTGAAGATCGCCACCCCAACTAATTGGAAATTCAAACTTTTTTGTTGACTTTTCAAGGATGTCAAGTGCTTCTCCATAGGAAAGGCGTTCAAAGGCACTGCCGATGGTTGAGCGCAGGCGCTCAAAGAGGTCTTTATCGTAATGGGAGCTCAAAAATTCCAGGTCAGCGCTGCACTCATCCAGCGCGGTCTGTACAAGAAACTTGAGGAAATCTTCAGCAAGGTCCATGGTATCGGTGAGTTCATAAAAGGCCATTTCAGGCTCAATCATCCAGAATTCGGCCAGGTGCCGGGCAGTGTTGGAGTTTTCAGCCCTGAAGGTCGGGCCGAATGTATAGACAAGGCCAAGAGCCAGCGCGCCGAGTTCGCCCTCGAGCTGGCCGGAGACGGTCAGCGCGGTTTCGCGTCCGAAAAAATCCTGCTCATAGTCGACCGCACCCTGTTCGTTGGTGGGTGGTTCTTTTGCATCAAGCGTTGTAACGCGAAACATTTCACCTGCGCCTTCGCAGTCTGATCCGGTAATGATCGGGGTGTGCAGGTACACGAATCCGCGCTGCTGGAAAAAACGGTGGATGGCAAAGGCCATGGCATTGCGCACGCGCAGCACAGCGCCGAACGTGTTGGTGCGCGGCCGCAAATGGGCGATTTCGCGCAGGAACTCAAGTGAGTGGCCTTTTTTCTGCAGCGGGTAGGCCTCGGGGTCGGCACTGCCGTAAATCTCAAGCTCGCGGGCCTGGATTTCAACGCTCTGGCCTTTGGCGGGCGATGCAACCAGCAGCCCGGTCGCGCGGATGCAGGCTCCTGTTGTGACGGCGCGCAGTGCATCCGCCTCGATTGTCTGCAGGTCAACGACAACCTGAATGGTTGCCAGACAGGAGCCGTCATTGAGCGCGATAAACTGCACCTGCTTGTTGCCGCGACGTGAGCGCACCCAGCCCTTGACGGTAATCTCCTGGCCGGGCTGTCCGTGCGTAAGGACTTCATGTATGCGTGTATGCTGCGTTTTCATGGGGGAACACGGTAGCAAAGGCAGGCCTCAGTGTCAATGAGAATCATGTGTTGTGTTAAAAGCACAATTGACTGTCCGCATAAAACACAGTATAGTACTGCAGTTATCACAGTGGAAGTGGAAAGGTCACTGGTGGGCCTCCTGGACTTCAAATCCAGTGGAAGGCGTGAGAAGCGTCTTCGGTGGGTTCGATTCCCATGCACTTCCGCCATTTTTTTATTTGAAAGCAGCGATACAGCATGGAACGCAAACGTGTATTCAGCGGCATTCAGCCGACCGGTATCATTCATCTGGGCAATTACGTGGGGGCGATCAAGAACTGGGTCACCCTGACGAAAGAGTATGACTGCATTTTCTGCGTGGTCGATTATCACGCCATTACGGTTCAGCAGGACCCGGAGGCCTTTCAGCAGGGCATTCTGCGGGCGGCCAACACGCTGATCGCCTGCGGAACAACGCCCGAGTGCTGCACCCTGTTCGTGCAGTCGCATGTCAGGGAGCATACCGAGCTTGCCTGGATTTTCAACTGCCTGACCCCGATCGGCGATCTGGAGCGCATGACGCAGTTCAAGGACAAGTCCCAGCAGCACCGCGACAATATCAATGCCGGCCTTTTGACCTATCCGCTGCTGCAGGCGGCCGACATTCTGCTCTATCGCGCCCAGATCGTGCCGGTGGGCGAGGACCAGGTGCAGCATATTGAGTTGACGCGCCGCACGGCCCGCCGCTTTAACAGCCGCTTTGGCGAGACGTTTCCGGAACCCGACTGGCTGCTGTCGCAGACCCCGCGCATCATGGGCACCGACGGCAAGACCAAAATGTCAAAGTCGCTGGGTAATGAAATCGGCATTCTCGAGCCGCCCGAGGCGATCTGGGAGAAGCTGCGCACGGCTACAACCGATGAGAACCGCATCCGGCGCACAGACCCGGGCAATCCCGATATCTGTAATCTCTACACCATGCACAAGGCGTTTTCGCCTGCCGAAACGATTGCTGTGGTTAATGTGCAGTGCCGCAGCGCTGAAATCGGCTGTATTGACTGCAAGAAAATGCTGCATGAGAACATCATGCGCGAGCTTGCCCCGATTCAGGCGCGCGCTGCCGAGGGTGAGCGCAATCCAGGCTATGTGCGCGGAGTTTTGAGACAGGGCGCTGAAAAATGCAGGGCCCTTGCAGCGCCGCTCATGCAGGATGTGCGGGCAAAGATGGGGCTGCCCGGTGAGTAGGATACATTTTTTAACAGCGGATTTCTTCAGAACAACAGCCGCCTTCCTCAGGCGGTTTTTTCATCCATAAAAACAATCGAAGCATAACTGACCGTATCGGTGTAGTCGCCCAGGATGTCACCTGAGGTGTAATAGCTCAGAAGCGAGCCCCGGCAGGATGGCGGCAGCATGTTCAGCAGCAGCGCAATAGGGGTTGCGCCGCAGATGGTTGCCCCGGTTTCAGCGACATAGTTCAGAAACGCGCTGCAGTCCTTTGCCAGGATATGGTCAATGGCGCCGGTGTCGAGCGTTCGCAGGTTGTCGCGTACATTTTTGTAAAAAGGCATATAGCCGAAGCGGCGGCCGTAGTGGGTAAAGTCCGAGCTTGCCGCAATAACGGTACAGGTGTCAAGCAGGGCTGAAATTTCACGGGCAGCTTCAACACACTGATCCGGTGTCAGATGACCGGCCACAATCGGCAGCAGCTCACATGCGGGCGCAACGGTCTGGAGAAAGGGCAGGTGCATTTCAAGCGAATGTTCAGGCAGCTCGGCAGCGCGCGGCCCCTGAAACAGCAGGTGCTTTGTGAGTGCATCTGCGCCGGCACGGTCGACCGGAATGCGTCCCAGAGGGGTTTCATAGGCCGTAACGCCGGATACGGCAAGCCCGCGAAAGCCGTGATAGTGCGAGGGTCCGATAAGAATGACGCGCTTGACGCCGCTGCCGCGCAGCACCCCGTAGGCGCAGGCCGCAGCCTCGCCTGAGAATTGAATGCCGGCATGCGGCGCAATAAGGCCGAAGATCCGGCCCTGCAGCTTGGGCACATTCGCCTGCCGCAGCAGGCCTTCAACCAGTGCGCTCAGCTTGTGCCGGTCCCCCGGATACCATGATCCTGCAATGGTAGATGTTCGCAAGTTTTCACTCCTCAGCATGTATACCTATACTATGTAGTACAACGGCCGCGTTTTGGCAATAGGGGATGATGATGTTGAGATTTAACGGTACCGGGATCGCTTGCGAAGGTGTTTGAAGAGCCGATACCGATTCCGATAGCTATACCCAGATTTGTCCAACATAAATTATTCGATCGCTGCTGAAGGCCCTCTGGCCGGGGCCGTGCCGTCCCATCCGGCAAAGAAGACCTCATTGCATGTTCGGCCCGTGTGCCGGAATATTTCAAACGGGCCAGGCACGCCCCCGCGATTGTTCTATACAGTAGTGCGCCCGGGCCGTGTATACAATGAATGTTACAGGACGTGCCGTTGCATCGGCAGTGCACAAACTGCCGGATGGGACGGCACGGCCCCGGCCAGAGGGCCTGTTCTAAAATATTTTGGACACTACTAAGCGATATCGAATGATACACTGCGCGGCGGAATTATCCTTTTCACGATCAGCGCTAAACATGTTATATCTGCGGAGCGCCCGCCTTTGTTTGATCTGTGCCTGAGCGATGTAGTGGACTGATGTATATGCTGAGGAAATCCGTATGAAGCGATCACGCCTGCCCTGGCTCTATGTCCCCACGCTGTATTTTGCTGAAGGTCTGCCCTACATTATCGTCAATACCGTGTCCGTGATCATGTACAAGCGCATGGGCATGTCCAACGAGTTTATCGGGCTGACAAGTATTTTATATCTGCCCTGGGTCCTTAAGATGTTCTGGAGCCCGGTGGTTGATGTGCGCGCAACGCGGCGCCGCTGGATCATCTGCACGCAGCTTGTTATGGCACTGCTGTTCGCACTGCTGGCGCTCAGCATCAAGTCGCCGCTGTTTGTTCCGCTGACCCTGGCGGCCTTTGTCGCGATTGCCTTTGTTTCGGCCACGCATGATATTGCCGTTGACGGATACTACATGCTGGCGCTTGACAAGCGTCAGCAGGCCTTTTTTATCGGCGTGCGGTCCCTGTTTTACCGCCTTGCGCTACTGTCCGGTCAGGGATTGCTGGTGGTGTGGGCCGGAGGCCTCGAACAGAGAACCGGCAGCATTCCGTTCAGCTGGATGCTGACCATGTTTATTCCGGCCTTTGTTTTCAGCGCGGCCTGCCTGCTGCATCAACTCACCCTGCCGCGGCCCGGCTCTGATCTCTGCGCTGAGGCGGGTGCGCAGCGAAGGCATTTCTCCGGTGCTTTTGCAACCTATTTTACTCAGCCCGGCATCGCGCGCATCGTTCTTTTCATCCTGCTCTACCGCCTGGGTGAGGCCATGCTTGTAAAAATGGCCGCTCCGTTTCTGCTTGATGACGCTGCGCAGGGCGGTCTGGGCCTGAGCACGGAGACCGTCGGGTACGTCTATGGCACCGCCGGCATGCTGAGCCTGACGGTCGGCGGGCTTCTGGGCGGCTGGCTGATCGCGCGCTTCGGACTCAGGCGCTGCATCTGGCCCATGGCCATCATGCTCAATGCGCCCGATCTCGTCTATATCTACATGTCTGTCGCGCGCCCCGAATCCTGGCTGGTGTATATCCTGGTATCCTGCGAGCAGTTCGGCTACGGCCTGGGATTTACCGCTTTCAGCGTATATCTTATGTGCATTGCCCGCGAGCCCTACAAGACTTCGCATTTTGCGATATCAACGGGCCTGATGGCGCTGGGTATGATGGTCCCCGGCATGCTGAGCGGGTATCTGCAGCAGCGGCTCGGCTATACCGGTTTTTTCACACTCGTAACGGCATTGACGATTCCGGGCATGCTGATGATTTTTTTCCTGCGGTTTGATGGTGACGATGGGAATCGTTGAGATATGCGTGGTTGTGAGGTCGCCGCAGGGGCTGAGTGTTTTAAACATTTTTCCCACTGCTCTGCACCGTGCGTTCAACCTTTCGACAGTCTCAGTGCGAACGGACGGTGTTGTATTGCAGGCTATACTATTTAGATAAATGCTTTAATAACCGCAGGAGGAGTTCTGTCGGCTGTGGTGATTTCATGCACGAACCGCAGCTATGGTTCGTTGCCCTGGCGGCGTTTACCGACTGCCGCGATATAAATCGTGAATTCTTCCTCACCGTCCACGCCGAGAAGCCTGTCGCACGCGTCCTGGTCGTAGGCTGCGATGGCGCATGCGCCCGCTCCGAGCGCGGTTGCCGCAAGGTAGATGTTCTGTCCGACATGGCCGGCGTCGATGGCGATGACCTTGTGCGCTGCGCGGTCATAGCGCCACTCCATGCGTGCCGGTATCGTTGTCCAGAAAAAGGTCGCAGCAGCCGTCGCCACAAAGCCCTGTCCGAGGCAGGCTGCGGCTGCCCGGTTTCCGATTTCCTCATCGGTAAAAAGCAGCGCGAGTTTTCCATCAAAGGGCAGATAGCGGTACAGGCCCGGGTCAATGCCCGCAACCCTGTTGACCGCACTATAGGTTTCAAAGGCATGGCGCGCGCCGGCCGAGGGCACGGTGCGAAGCGCGCACTCCGGGCTGATCACTTCGCGCACGCCCTGCGAGGCCCACAACAGGGCGGAGAGTTCCTCACAGCTGAGCGCCGCTGCGCTGAACGAGCGCATGCTTACGCGCCGTGTTACCGAATCGGCAAAGCTCATCCGGCACAGATGCTTCAGGCATTCGCGGCCGTCCGGCAGGGCCGTCAGGATGGAATCGGCAGGGCAGGGCTTTTGCAGTGGCGGAGCCGGCTCGCCAAGGTTCTGCCCGGTCCGGTAGAAGTCTATTCTCTGCCGGATGGTGTCCTTCAGGAAGAAACGGCAGTCATCAAAGCAGCTGGCAGATTTTTTGCGTGTATGCATACGATGCCCTTTGTGTGGATGTGTCAGCGGAAGTGCAAGGATATGTGTGGTTTACATATTTGTCAATACGTCATTGACGCTATCTCGTGCCTGGCTGTTTGACCGGCAGGCTGATTTGTGAGATAACAGCGAGGCTATGAACTACCGCCACATATACCATGCCGGCAATTTCGGCGATGTTATGAAGCACGTTGTGCTGACGGTGCTGCTGAAAAGGCTCATGCTCAAGGATACGCCCCTGTGCGTGCTGGATACGCATGCGGGAATCGGGAAGTATAATCTTGCATCGGAAGAGGCCTGGAAAACCGGCGAGTTCAGAAGCGGGATCGCTGCCCTTCTCAAGGGGAGCACTCTGCCGGAAATTTTTGAGCCATATCGTGCTGCGGTTCGGCAGTGCGGCTGCCGGCCCGAAGACGTGGAAAACCCCGGCTGGTATCCGGGGTCGCCCTGGATCGTGCGGCACTTTCTCCGCTCCAATGACAGGCTTGTACTCTCAGAACTGCATTCCGAGGACGTTCAGACCCTGCGGAGCACATTTGCCGGCGACCGGCAGGTAAGCGTGCATCACCTGGATGCCTACAGTGCGCTGAAAGCATTTTTGCCTCCGCGTGAGCGACGGGCTCTGATCCTGATCGACCCTGCCTTTGAAGTTGAGAATGAATTCGAGCTGGTAGTTAACGGGATAGCTGAAGCCCTGGGGCGATTTTCAACGGGAGTATACGCGGTCTGGTTCCCCGTAAAAGCCCGCAGGCCGGTTGAGGTTTTTTACGATGACTGCCGCAGGGCGGGCATCGGGCGCATGCTTGCCCTTGAGCTGCTGGTGTATCCGGACATGCAGCCCGAACGTCTGAACGGCTGCGGCATGCTGATCGTCAATCCGCCGTGGCAGGTCGATGATGAGCTGCGCAGTGTGGTGCCGGTGCTGCAGGAGCGCCTGGGGCGTGAAGGCGGGGGTGCGCATTCGCTTCTGTGGCTTGCGGGAAACTGAATACAAGCAGGGGGTACTCAGGCTGTGTACGAACCGCAGCCCGGTCGGCGCTCATTGCTATTCAGGCTTGATGACCGTGTCCTTCCAGTGTGTCTGCCAGTAGTCGTATTCAAAAGGCCACGCCTCCTTCTGGCTTGCAACCAGCCAGCGCATGACCTCGAAGGTGTCATGGCGTGCGTCAATCTGTTCGGGGAAAACGGCCCGCGTAGCGATTGCACGGGCAAGTTTGGCGCCGAGTTCCCGGGCTTCCGCTTCTATGGCAGGCGCATACTCAGGATCGTGAATAAGGCCGCCGGCAGCAACCATGCTGCCGACTTTCCAGCAGCCGATATTGCCGATCTTATCCATAAGATAGTCTACGACCCGTTCATAGCGCGGCCCGCCTGAGGCCACAACGCAGGCACCGTATTTACCGTTGAGCATCTGGCAATGATACATGCTGAAACTGCGGTCAAGCAGGGCTTTGAGCTGTGCACTGACATCGTCAATATAGTTCGGGCTTGCAAGCACAATGCCGTCGGCTTCAAGCATGGCCTTGTGAATGGGCTGTAAGGCATCCTCAATAACGCAGTGGCCTTGTATCTGGCAGGTGTGGCAGCTGATACATGGTTTGACGGTGCCTGCCCCAAGTTCAAAAAGCTGAACCCCGGCTCCTTCCTTTTTTGCAGCTTCAAGCAGGGCGGCAAGGACTTTGCCGGTTGTACCCTTGATGCCGGACGGGCTTCCGTTGATGGCGACGATTTTCATGGGGGCTCCTTTTGTGGTCTGTCAGGTGCACCATACAGCACTTTGCTACGGAATACAATATGCAATGCATGACCGAACTCGAGCAAAATATTTATTGTCCACTTCTTCATGTCCACTCACTTCGTCCACTTCGTCCACAAAATTCTTCCTTGACAAGCATTTTTTAAGTGCTACCATATAGCTAAATAGCTATTTAGTTGGAGTGTATATGCGTGAACTTATGATTGTGCTCAAAGCAGTGGCGGATAAAAACCGCATGCGTATTTTGAAAATGCTTGAGAAAAAAAGCATGTGCGTCTGTGAGCTGGCCGCCGTACTCGGCATCAAGCAGCCGAGTGTTTCAAAACATCTAGTCATTCTAAAAAATGCAGGTTTGGTCGAGGACGAGCGCAACGGGCAGTGGATTGATTATTCCCTGTGCCGCGCGCGCATCAACCTGTATGCGCCGTTTATACGGGATGCACTCAAAAAATGGCTTAATGACGATCCGGTGATTGCGTTCGACCGCAATAAGGCCACAACACTCAACCGGGTTGATATCTGCAAAAAGTGATACAACGATACAACAAACACTGTGGGGAGGACCTTTAATGGAATGCAAACCGCTGCCGGATGACCGGAAAATGACCAGTATCTTCGAGCGCTATCTAACCCTGTGGGTTGGATTGTGCATTGCGGGCGGCATTGTGTTGGGAAAAATCGCGCCCGGTGTAGCCCAGACCCTTGACGGCATGGCTTTGTATGTGGGCGGTGCGCCCGTTGTCTCCATACCCATAGCAATCTGCCTTTTTTTCATGATGTATCCCATCATGGTTAAAATTGATTTTTCCAGCGTGATCAACGCGGGCACAAGCGGTAAACCGGTTCTGCTCACGCTGTTTATCAACTGGTGCATCAAGCCCTTTACCATGTACGGCATTGCCATGGTTTTTCTCGGATTCCTTTTCCGGGGCTTTATCGGCGCAGACGCCGTTGACCTGGTGAAGATGCCTTTCGGGCTTGATTTGCCGATCGGTGCAGCGCACGGCGCAGGCGTCGTGGTGCTGCAGGACGGCATTAAAATGCTGCAGGTGCCTCTGTGGCGCAGCTATTTTGCAGGCTGTATCCTGCTTGGGATTGCGCCCTGCACGGCCATGGTTCTTGTCTGGAATTATCTTTCGCGCGGCAACGACGGCCTGACCCTGGTCATGGTTGCCATAAATTCTTTGACCATGCTGGTGCTTTATGGTGTGCTTGGCGGTTTTTTACTGGGAGTTGGACGGCTGCCGGTCCCCTGGCAGGCCCTGCTCTTGTCTGTGTCGATTTATGTCGCGCTGCCGCTGGTTGCAGGCTATTTTTCACGAAAAGTTATAATCAAAGCCAAAGGCGTGCAGTGGTTCAATGAAAAATTCCTGCATGTTCTTACACCCATCACGATTATAGCGCTGTTAACCACGCTTGTGCTGCTGTTCAGTTTTAAGGGCGAGGTGATTCTTGCCAATCCCCTGACGATCCTTTGGATCGCTGTGCCGCTGTTCATACAGACGATTTTGATTTTTGCCCTGGGCTACTGGCTGGCAAAAATGTTGAAGCTGACCTATGAGGATGCGGCCCCGGCTGCCATGATCGGCGCATCGAATCATTTCGAAGTTGCCATCGCCACGTCGGTCATGCTGTTTGGGCTTTCCTCCGGTGCTGCACTTGCAACGGTTGTCGGGGTTTTGATCGAAGTTCCGGTCATGCTGATGCTTGTGGGCTTTTGCAAGCGCACTCGCGGCTGGTTCCGGCATGCGTGAGAGGCTTGCATATCGAAATTGATACAAAAATTCAACCATGTAGGCCGGACTGAGCATGCCCTGAGCGAAGTCGAAGGGCGCAGCGTGTCCGGCATGAATGCTGAAGCCTATGGCATAGCCAGGGAGAGTTTTGTACTATGACGAATGAACATAAACCAAAAACTCTTTTCCTCTGCACGGGCAATTCCTGCCGCAGCCAGATGGCCGAAGGCTGGGCCCGGCATATGAAGGGTGACGTGCTCGATCCGTATTCAGCCGGTATAGAAACCCACGGGCTTAATCCGAACGCGGTCAAGGTTATGGCTGAGGCCGGGGTCGATATTTCCTCACAGCGCTCAAAGCTCGTTGATGAATTTAAGGACATGGAATTTGATTATGTTGTCACCGTATGCGGCCATGCCAATGAAACCTGCCCGTTTTTCCCCGGCCGCACAAAGGTCGTGCATGTCGGTTTTGACGACCCGCCAAAACTGGCAGCTGCCTGTGCAACCGAAGAGGAAAAGCTGAACTGCTATCGCAGAGTGCGCGACCAGATACGGGACTACGTGGAATCGCTTCCGGAGGCGCTTGAAAGGCAATAATGAATAAAGAGTTTAAAATCCTGCTTCTGTTGATTGCAGCTTTTCTGGTTTGTTTTTACCTGCCGCTTGGCAACCCCCGTTTTGACGGGGCGATTTTTGAGGCCCTGCACCTTGTCAAATGGTACGCCAGGGAGCATGTGATCCTGTGTTTGATTCCGGCTTTTTTTATCGCCGGAGCCATTGCGGTGTTTATCAGTCAGGCTTCAGTGATGAAGTATCTGGGCGCGCGGGCAAACAAGGTGCTGGCCTATGGGGTTGCATCCGTTTCCGGTTCGGTGCTGGCTGTGTGCTCCTGCACGGTGCTGCCGCTGTTCGGCGGGATTTATAAAATGGGCGCAGGCCTTGGCCCGGCAACCGCGTTCCTGTATGCCGGGCCTGCAATCAATGTGCTTGCCATCGTACTGACCGCGCGCGTGCTGGGAGCAGAGCTGGGAATTGCCCGCGCAATCGGGGCGGTGCTGTTCAGTATCGTGATCGGCCTGGCCATGCATATAATTTTCAGAAAAGAGGAACTAAAGAAAGCCGACGCGCAGATGCATCTGCCTGAGCCTGATGTGGTACGGCCGCTGTGGCAGAATGTTTTGTACTTCGGCGCAATGATTGCGGTGCTGGTGTTTGCCAACTGGGGAAAACCCGCTGAACCGCAGGGTGTTTGGCAGATGCTGTATGCGTCAAAGTGGATTTTAACCGTCATATCCGCTGTGGCGCTGGCAGTGGTTATGGTTGCTTTTTTCAATATTACCTGGTGGAAAATTGCAGCTTCAGCTCTCATAACAGCAGTGTGCGCGTTTGTATTCCCGCTGCAGCCGCTTATCGCCTTCACGGTCGCGGTGATATGTCTGGCCGTGCTTTCAGCCCGGGATACTGAGGAGTCCGCCAACTGGCTGGAGGCCACCTGGGGATTTACCAAACAAATAACCCCGCTTTTGTTCTGGGGTGTTCTTATAGCCGGGTTGCTGCTAGGCCGTCCCGGCACGGAAGGCCTGATGCCTTCCCAGTGGATCAGCTCGCTGGTTGGCGGCAATTCCCTGTCGGCTAATTTTTGCGCATCGTTTCTGGGCGCATTCATGTATTTTGCAACCCTGACTGAAGTGCCGATCGTGCAGGGTCTTATCGGCAACGGCATGGGCAAAGGCCCGGCCCTGGCCCTGCTTTTGGCCGGCCCGGCCCTGTCGCTGCCCAATATGCTTGTGATCCGCTCGATCATGGGTACTAGAAAGACCGTCGTCTTTGTAACGCTGGTTATTGTCATGGCAACCATCAGCGGCATGTTGTTCGGGTATATCACGATTTGATTTCAGAGCATGTATTTTTTCTGTTGTTATTTTAAATGAAGATGTACACCCGTTCGTGGTGAGCTCGTCGAACCATGAACAGGGCTCAGCGTAAGAAACTTTGTCCGTTCAACCCTTTGACAGGCTCAGGGCGAACGGACGGTGTAGTGTTACCGGCTATATAGTACTTCCATAAATGCTATAACTAAGAAAGAAGCCATGAATATTATAATTATCGGTGTTGAACCTCCGTGCCCGCGCTGCCGGCTGTTGCATGAGATCACGCTTGAGGTTGTGCACGAATTGGGCCTGCAGGCTGATGTGGAAAAGATTGCCTGTACCAGCGATGAGGCGCAAAGGTTCGGCAGGACCGGCAACGCGCATGATATCGCGCAATGGGCCGGTATTGACGTTGACTGGGATACCGTGCATCGACTGGCGTCTGCCGGCTGGTCGCAGGCCCTTGATGATCTGCTCATGCCCTGCAAGGAAAAGGCTGCTACTGAAGGCTTATGACACCGGTTCTTGTGATCGATGGTAAGATTGCCAGCATGGGATATGTGCCCGATACGGAGCATATTAAAGAAGCAATACAAAAACACATGCAGGAGGTACTTCATACATGAAAATTGAAATTTTCGGAACAGGCTGCGCCAAATGCAAAACACTCTATGAAAACGCGCAGAAGGCCCTGGCCGAGCTCGGCAAAACCGGCGAGGTTTCCAAGGTTGAGGACATTAACCAGATCACCGGCGCAGGCGTTATGTTCACCCCGGCGATTGCGATTAACGGGCAGGTCAAAAGTGCCGGCAAACTCTTGAGCATTGAAGAGATCAAGAAACTTATTGCATAATTAAAAACGTATCAATCTATGAAGGAGGCTTACAATGAAGAACTTTGCAATCATGTGTGTAATGCTGTTGATGGCCTTTGCAGGAATCGGTTTGTCAGGCGGCGTTTGCTTTGCCGCCGATAAAGCTGCTCCGGCAGTGGCATCCGACTATGTTCAGGCGTATTATTTCCATGCGACGAGACGGTGTGCTACCTGCACAAAACTTGAGCAGTACAGCCGCGGCTCGATTGAGGCTAATTTCAAGGACCAGCTGAAAGACGGGACCCTGCGCTTTACGGAGGTTAATTTTGATGAGCCCGAAAACCGGCATTTTCTGCAGGATTACAACCTGATGTACCGCGCGCTGGTGCTTGTTCGCTTTAAGGACGGCAAGCAGGTTACGTATAAAAACCTCGATAAGATATGGCAGCTTGTGCGCAATGAAAAAGAGTTTTCAGGCTATGTGAAAACCGAAGTTGAAACCATGCTGAAGGACCTGTAATGGAAATGACTTCAGTTCCCGTTGTGCTGGCCCTGTGGCTGGGCATTTTGACGTCAATCAGCCCGTGCCCGCTGGCAGCCAACATTGCGGCGGTTTCATTTATTGTGAAAGGCGGCGGCAGTGCCTTTTCCGCATGCGCCTCCGGCATTGCCTACACGCTGGGACGCGCGGTTGCCTATGTAGCGCTCGGTGTTCTGATCAGTGCATCATTTCTTAATCTTCCGGCAGCATCGTACTTTTTACAGACAACCATGCCTAAATTTCTGGGGCCGGTGCTGATTATAACGGGCCTGCTGCTGTTCGGCGTGTTTTCATTTTCAATGCCCGGGCTTACGGTTTCGCAGGACCGTGCTGAAAAACTGCGCAAAGCAGGCGTTCCCGGAGCCCTGGCAATGGGCATTCTTTTTGCGCTCGCCTTCTGCCCGGTGTCAGCCGCTTTTTTTCGGCAGCCTCATCCCGCTTGCATTAAAGCAGAGCTCAGCAATCGGCCTGCCGCTTATTTACGGCCTCGGCACGGGACTTCCCGTGCTCGGGTTCGCGCTGGTTGTCATGTTCGGCGTGAAGCAGCTCGGCAGGCTGTTTCATGCGGTCACAAAGGTTGAATTTTGGGTGCGGCGGGCAACAGCTTCAGTGATGATTCTGGTGGGCGTGCACCTGAGCCTGCTGTATATTTTCAATATTGATGTTCTTGCGTGAGTGGGACAGGTTCGGGTTACTTTACATGCAGGTCAGGGTGCGCTGTGCGCACCTCAAGGCTACTTATTCATATGCAGCGCCAGCCACACGGCATCCTGCGAGCAGGACGCAACCCGATGCCTGACATGTGCAGGGATTAACAGGTAATCACCGGCTTTCAGTTCAACGCGCTCCTGATCGAGTTCCAACACCGCTTCACCGCGTACAAGCATCACCCATTCATCCCTGTCCTGGTCATACCAGAAACCCGGCGCGCTTGCCTGGCCGTTTGATACGATCTGCTCAAGCCTGAACCCTGCACGCTGCAGCAGGGGGATGAATGTTTCATCCGTTTCCCTTTGGTCATGCGTTTCAAATATATTTCCTGTGTTTGCCATGCATATATCCTTAAAAAAGCAAAGCGCAGAGTTGTGGTGCGCCGTGCGTACCGTTGCAGCAGCGCAGATTTTGGGCGATGCGCACTGCGCACCCTGTGCATGCAAAACAGACTGTTTCAACGACCGTTACGGCAGAGACAGCCGCGTTCTGTTTATAACAACCAATCCCTCGGCTGCAAGTTGCTCGATGATGGCCCGTACCCTCTCCGGTTCTCTGCCAATCCGGCGCATAAGCTCGCGCGTGTTCATTTCCTTTGTTTCCCCCAGAATCCTGACAATCATCCCTCGTATCTGGCGGTCCGAACCTTCAAACCGGCTTTGTACGCTGTGGTGCCTGCTGCGGCGGGCAGGGTTCCCGTGGAGTTTCTTGATCTGTACGCCATAGTCCATCAGGGCATTGTACCAGCGGCGCGGATCGCGTTTGTAGAGCGTGGCCTCGATAAGAGGCTTAAGCTGCGCATCGGATACATCCTGTGCGTCCGGGAAAAAGCAGTGGATGTAGACCGCGCGGATATTGGTTTCTATGAATACGCAGGGCCGGTTATATGCAAAAACGCTTACGGCCGCGGCTGTATACGGGCCGATGCCGGGAAGGGCCTGCAGACCTTCGCGGGTTTTGGGCAGACGGCCCCCGTGTTCGTTTACGATTAAGATAGCGCAACGGTGCAGGGCCTGTGCCCGCCGGTTGTAGCCCAGTCCCTGCCACATGGCGAGAACATCTCTGAGCGGGGCAGCTGCAAGTTCGGCCGGGTTTTGGAATCGATTTATAAACGCTTCAAACTTTGGAATAACCCGGTCAACCTGCGTCTGCTGCAGCATGATTTCAGACACAAGTATCTGGTAGGGGTCTATCGTATCGCGCCAGGGGAACTTACGGCCATGGCGGCGGTAGTGTTCCAACACATGTTTTTGAAAAACATTGATTTGTTCGGGGCGCAGTTGAAAGGCGGTCACGGGCTTGATCTTCTCAATATGGTGTGTTGCGGTGCAGTGGTAAACATAATAATTTGAACAGGCCCACTTCTCGAGGGTCTTGTATATGATTGTAGTTCACGATGAATTATGCCTTCAAGGACCATCAGATGTGCTGTGATGCAATGCGTAATCCAGGTATTTATATATTAAAAAATGAAGTAAATTCAAATAGTAATAAAAATATTTAATATTTTACGTTAGCTTTTTCCCCGGTTGAAGGGGCGGCCTTTTGAAGGGCGCCTGCCTCTTGAGTGCGGGGGCCTTTTGAGTGCATCTTTTTGCTGCTGTTTGCGGCGCATGTCGCGCTCGACGAACAGGGGTTTGCCGCTGAACGGATCGCGTCCGGTGTAATACATGAGCGTTGAAAATGTGGAAGGGGTCGGCGTGAAAATCTGCACCTGCTCAGGGAAGTGCTTGAGCTCCCGGGCAGAAAAATCACGCAGCTTCAGCATGTCTTCCAGTGTGCAGCCCGGATGTGCGGCGATAAAGTAGTAGGTGAGGAACTGCTTTTTTCCTGCCCGGATGTTGAGATCATTGAACAGAGAACGGAAGCGCACCAGGTCTTTTGTGCCCGGTTTTCCCATTGCGGTTAGCACGCTGTTAACGCAGTGCTCAGGCGCGATTTTCATCTGGCCTGACACATGGTGATTGACGATTTCAGCAAGGTAGGCCTGTCCGGCCTTTGTGTCGGCCAGCACCAGATCGCAGCGTATGCCGGAGGCAACAAACACCTTTTTGACTCCAGGGATTTTCCTGATGGTCTGCAGAAGTTTTAACTGCTTCGCATGCGCAGGCCGCAGCTCCTTGCACACGGATGGGTACAGGCAGCGCTTGTGCGCACAGGCTCCGTGCTTAATTTTTTTTCCGCATTCAAATCCGTACATATTGGCCGTGGGACCGCCCACGTCGTGGATGAATCCGTTGAAGCCGTCAAGCGCTGTCAATCGTTTGGCCTCCGCAACGATTGATTCGGGTGTGCGCGATACCACCGTGCGGCCCTGGTGCAGGGCGATAGCGCAGAAATTGCAGCCTCCGTAGCATCCCCGGTGCGAGGTGATCGAGAATTTGATCGTGTCCATGGCGCGCACCGTGCCCTGTTTCACGTAGAACGGGTGCACAGCGCGCTCGTAGGGCAGGCTGTACACGCGGTCAAGCTCCTCCGGGGTAAGCGGGGCGGCAGGGGGGTTGTGGATCAGGCAGCGGCCGCCGCAGCGCTGCACAAGGCCACGCGCGCCCGCATGGTCGCTGTTGAGCGCAAACAGCTTGAACATCTGTTCAAAAGCGCGATCATCGCGGCACACATCTTCAAAAGAGGGCAGTTCTAAAAACCCATCAGGAACATCGCGGCTGATACGGCAGGTGCCGGGTATGGTGTCGGTCGGCTCTCCGGCGCTGAGACGATTGGCGATTGCAAGCATCGGGCGCTCGCCCATGCCGTACACGAGCAGGTCGGCGCGCGCGTCAAAAAGAATTGAGCGCCGGATACGGTTGTCCCAGTAATCGTAGTGGGCCAGGCGCCTCAGGCTTGCCTCGATTCCGCCCAGCACGATTGGAGTTTTTCCGGTGCTGTAGCGCCGGATGAGATTGCTGTAGACAATCAGCGCGCGGTCGGGACGGCGCGTGTTGACGCCGCCGGCGGTGAGATCGTCCTGCATCCGTTTTTTCCTGAGTGCGGTATAGTTTGCCACCATGGAGTCGACGCTGCCCGAGGTCACGCCCCAGCACAGTTTCGGCTCGCCCAGGCGCATGATCTCGTCGGGACCGCTGACATCCGGCTGCGCGATGATGCCCACGCGAAATCCGCTGTCAGCCAGAACGCGGCCGATCACGGAAGCGCCGATGTAGGAGCTGTCGATATAGGTGTCGCCCGTGACAATGATAATGTCGGGTGCGTCCCATCCGAGCGTGTCGATTTCTTTTTTGGTCGTCGGCAAAAACATCAGATGTTCCGCCGGATAGCTGTCATATGCATTGCAGCAGTATAGCGGTTTAGCGAGGCTTTTCCAAGCGCCTTTCGAATGAGTCCGAAAATGCTTGTCTGTTACTGTTGAATACGTTATAGATGATCGGCAGACAATCTGTGATATACGCAGGGTGTAAACGCCATGGTCACAACACACAGCAGTAATGACCCGGTGCTCAGCCGGCAGGATAAACAGACGCTGCTGGATCTTGCGCGCGATACCATCCGCGCCAGGGCAACAGGTGCGCCGCTGCCAACAGTCAGTGCCGCAACTGACGTGCTGCGCCGCAAGGCCGGTGCTTTTGTATCACTGCATCGCCGCGGCATGCTGCGCGGCTGCATCGGCTATATTGAGGCTGTGCTGCCGCTGGCCGAAGCCGTGCAGGATATGGCCCTGTCGGCCGCTTTTCAGGACCCGCGCTTCATGCCGCTCACAGCCGACGAACTCGATGATCTGGACATTGAAATTTCAGTTCTGACGCCGTTTGAAAAAATTACCGACGCATCGCGTATCGAGGTCGGTCGCCACGGCCTGATGATCCGGAAGGGCCGCTCTTCCGGCCTGCTGCTGCCTCAGGTGCCCGTTCAGTTCGGCTGGGACCGCGCGACCTTTCTGGCCCAGACCTGCCAGAAGGCGGGCCTGCCGCCTGATGCCTGGAAGGATCCTGGCGCGGAGCTTTTTATCTTTTCAGCCGAAATTTTCTGAAGCGTTCTTAAAAAGTCCGGATACTGTGTTGCGCGTCATTCTCAGTCATTACGGCGTACGGTAGGGGCACGGCATGCCGTGCCCCCACACCTGCTGTCGCGCGCCTTGCCTGCGAACTTTTTATGAACGCTCCCGGCCGTCACCTGCGACGCAAGCAGTTTTTTTTCAGAATGTACTCGGGCCCGCATATGCGCATTGGCAAACACCGCCGGACAGTAGTGAGTAATGTGAAGACATTCGTGGCCTTCCTGGCCGCACTGCTGGCGGGTGCCTGCGGCAGTCCGCCCAATAACCCCCACCGCGCAGACGACAGCAGCTCGAATTATTACTATGACACGTTCATGGCCCCGCCCAAGCATTTGGACCCGGTGCGCTCCTACAGCATGGATGAGGCCATCTTTGTCTGCCAGGTCTATGAGCCGCCTCTGCAGTTCCATTTTCTGAAAAGGCCCTATGTGCTTGAGCCGCTCACCGCAGCGCACATGCCGGAGGTCAGCGAGCGTTTCATCGATGGCGCCCTGCATACTGTGTATGAGATCACGATCAAGCCGGGCATTCTCTATCAGCCCCATCCCTGTTTTGCGCGCGATGAGCACGGCGGCCTTCGATACCACGCTCTCACCAGGGCGGACACGCGGGGGTTTCTGCAGGTGAGCGATTTCGCCAACACCGGAACGCGAGAGCTTGTGGCAGCCGATTATGTGCTGCAGATGAAGCGCATGGCCGATCCGCGTCTGAATTCCCCGGTCCTGAGTACCATGGCCAAGTATATCCTCGGTCTTGATGACTATGCCGCCGGGCTGCGCAGCCAGCTGCAGGCCGAGCGCGCCGCCCGGCGAGAGTCGGGCGGCATGTTGTATAACCAGCGCGAGGATGAGAAACGTAATCCGATTCGCCTTGATTATGACGGGATTGAGTTTCCCGGCGCCGAGCTGGTCGACCGCTATACCTATCGCATTATTATCAAGGGACGCTACCCGCAGATCAAGTACTGGCTGGCCATGCCTTTTTTTGCACCAATGCCGCAGGAGGCGCTGGACTTTTACGCTCAGGCGCCCCTGATTGTGCGCGGCATTACGCTTGACCGTTTTCCGGTCGGAACAGGGGCCTACTACATTGAAACCTATCAGCCCAACCGGCAGATTATACTGGCGCGCAACCCGAACTACCGCTTCGAACCCTATCCGCACCAGGGGGAGCCGGATGACGCCGCTCTGGGACTGCTGAGCGATGCCGGCCGGCCGCTGCCGTTTATCGACCGGGCCGTGTATATGCTTGAACCCGAGTATATTACGGCCTGGAACAAGTTCCTGCAGGGCTATTATGATACATCCGGTATCACGTCCGACAGCTTCGATCAGGCCGTTACCATGACAGAGCGCGGTGTCGGCCTGACGGATTTGCTGCAGGACCAGGGCATCGGGCTGATTACCGCCGTAACGTCCAGTATCTGGTATTTCGGGTTCAATATGCGCGACAGTGTTGTCGGCGGGCTGGATGAAAAGCAGTGCAAGCTGCGCCGGGCGATCAGTATCGCGATCGATATAGAGGAACACCTTGATATTTTCAATAACGGCCGCGGCATACCGGCGCATGGCCTTATCCCGCCCGGTATCTTCGGCTATCTCGAGGGCCGCGCGGGCATGAATCCGTATGTGTATGACTGGGATGAAGATCAGCAGCGCCCGGTCAGGAAATCGATTGAGGAGGCCCGCAGGCTGCTGGCTGAAGCCGGATATCCCAACGGCATCGGGCCTGACGGAAAACAGCTCACCATCAGCTTCGACAATATGATGACCGGCTCTTCCTACGCGCCGTACCTGAACTGGATGCTCAAGCAGTTCCGCAAGCTCAACATCAATCTCGTGATCAACACAACCGATTACAACCGCTTTCAGGATAAAATAAATTCAGGTAACTTCCAGTTTTTCAGCTGGGGCTGGAATGCCGATTACCCTGATCCGGAAAATTTCTTTTTTTTGCTTTACGGGCCCAATGCCCGCCACGGGCACGGTGTTGAAAACACGACCGGCTACGTCAGCGCGCGTTATGATGAACTTTTCCGGCGCATGGAAACCATGGACGACACGCCTGGTCGCTGTGCGCTCATTCAGCAGATGCACGCGACCCTGCAGCATGACGCGCCGTTTCATTTCGGGTATTTCCCCGTGGGCTACAGCCTGTATCACCAGTGGTACTTTAATGCCAAGCCGAACCTGATGGGCCGCAATACGCTTAAATACAAGCGCATTGACGGCGAGTTGCGCGATCAGCTGCGCCGGGAGTGGAACCGCCCCGTTGTCTGGCCCCTTGCGCTGTTTGCACTGTTCGTCCTGCTCGCCTGCGTGCCCGCGGCCGTTATAGTCTGGAAGCGGGAGCACCGTCCATGACCGCCTATATTATCCGCCGCGTGCTGTATTCCATACCGATTCTTATCGGGGTGAACGTACTCATCTTTGCCCTGTTTTTTGTGGTGAATTCACCCGATGACATGGCCCGCACTATTCTGGGGGACAAAAACGTTACCCCGGAGGCGATCACCAACTGGAAGCAGGAGAACGGCTACCACCTGCCGTTGTTCTGGAACACGTCGGCAGCCGGAGCAGCGCGCCTGACTGAAACGATTTTTTTTACGAAATCAGTCCGCCTGTTCGTGTTTGACTTCGGCAACTCGGACCGTACCGGCATCTCGATCGGCGACCAGATCAGGCTGCGCATGGCGCCAAGCCTGGCCATTGCCGTACCAACCTTTGTTCTCGGGCTGCTTGTTAATATTACACTGTCCCTGATAGTTGCTTTTTACCGCGCGACCTATCTTGACCGCTGGGCCCTGGTGCTGTGTGTCGTGACCATGTCGATTTCCGCCCTTTTTTACATCATCGGGGGTCAGTATGTGTTCGCGATCAGCCTGCGCCTGGTGCCGATTTCGGGATTTGATACCGGCGTGCATATGCTGAAATTCGTCCTGCTGCCCGTTGCCATCGGTGTTGTTGCGGGAGTCGGTGCAGGCGTGCGTTTTTACCGGATTATATTCCTTGAGGTCCTCGGTAATGACTATATCCGCACGGCGCGTGCCAAAGGCCTCTCAGAGGTGCGTGTACTGTTCAAACACGTGCTGAAGAACGCAATGATTCCGATTCTGACCGGCGTTGTCATGACGATTCCGTTTTTGTTTTACGGCAGCCTGCTGATGGAGGCGTTTTTTGCAATACCGGGCCTGGGCGGCTACACGCTTGAAGCGATCAACGGGCAGGATTTTGCCGTAGTGCGCGCGATGGTATATCTTGGTGCAGTGTTAAACGTGGCCGGCCTGGTGTTGACCGACATCAGTTACACCCTGGTCGATCCCCGGGTGCGGCTGGGCTGAATGCCGAGCGTCTGCTGTTTTAAACAGGCCGTATACAGGTAAAAATTTTTGACAGAGTATTTTTATGCCGGCTGTTCAAAAAACTACACAGATGCACAGCGCTCGAAGTTTTGGTCTGCCGGGGCACGGCATGCCGTGCCCCGGCCCTGGGCCGCAGTGATGAATCATGAGCACTACGCAGCACATGTTTTTTTTCAACAGCCTGCCAGTGACGTAGAGAAGCCATGCCGGAAATTGTGCTGCACAATGTGATCGTGTTCCTGCTGCTGGCCGCGGTGTTCGGCCTGTGCCGCTGGTTCGTACGCCAGCCGTACTGGCCTTCGGCCAGGCGTGCGCTTGCCCGAAGGCGTGCGGCCCGAGTTTCGTTTATCGTGCTGTGCCTGTACGCAGCTGTCGGCATACTCGACAGTATCGCGTGGCGCGATCCGCTCAGCGATGATGAAGGCAACCGTGTGTATAACGCACAGGGCGAAGCACTCTATGAAGCGGTGCCGCTCAGTGTGCTTGACCGACTGTGCACTCCGATACGCACAGCGCATGAAAAAACCTATTCCGCTCCGCTGGCTTCCACGCAGTTGACCATGGAAACCGTGCATTTGGATGACGGGACTGTTGTGCGAATAACGCCGCCGCTTAATTATCCCGGCCGCCATCTGCTCGGCACCGACAAGGTCGGCAATGATGTGCTCTTCATCACCCTGAAGGGTGTGCGTACCGCTCTGATACTGGGAGTGTTCACGTCTCTGATCGCCATTCCCTGTGCCCTGCTGTTCGGTATTGCCGCCGGGTATTTCGGAGGACTGATCGATGACGCAGTGCAGTATGTCTATACAACGCTGATGTCTATTCCGGGCATTCTGCTGATGGTGGCCTTCATGCTGCTGTTCGGACGCGGCTTTACCCAGCTGTGTATCATCATGGGCATCACGACCTGGACCGGCCTGTGCCGGCTTGTGCGGGCCGAGTCGATCAAATTGCGCGAGCTCGAGTATATTGCCGCGTCCGAGGCTCTGGGCGTTGCCCGCCCTGTAATCTGTTACCGCCATATTCTGCCCAATGTCATGCATATCGTCATTATCTCGGCGGTCCTCAATTTCAGCTCCCTGGTTCTCTCCGAAGCGATTCTCAGCTATATCGGCATCGGGGTGGGGCCTGAAACCGGTTCATGGGGCAATATGATCAATAACGCGAGGCTTGAACTTGCACGCGCTCCGGTGGTATGGTGGAACCTGGCGGGTGCTTTTATCGGCATGCTTGGGCTGGTTCTGTCGGCAAACCTGTTCGGCGATGCGCTGCGCGATGCGCTTGACCCGCGGTTGAAAGAATAGCAGTTCGGGGTTGGGAGTTCGGAGTCAGGAGAAAAATAATGTTGATACATACTGCTTCGCGATGTTCATGTGCATCGAAAATGCGCTGGTACCGGCTGGTCAGGCCAAGAGGCCAATGGCTCTTTTGTCCTGATACGTATGCTCTCCCTGCGTCTTTCATTTTTTCAACTCCGAACTCCCAACACCGAACTCCCAGCTCAGAGGCATCATCATGACCTCCCACTCACCGGTACTTGAGATCAACGGGCTGAAGGTCTATTTCCAGACCTCCGAGGGCATTACCCGGGCGGTTGACGATGTGAGCTTCAGCATCAGCCGCGGTGAAACGTTTGCGCTTGTGGGAGAGTCCGGCAGCGGCAAATCAGTGACCGCGCTGGCGATCATGCGCCTGGTGCAGCAGCCGGCCGGAAAATATGCCGGCGGCTCGATCCGGTTGAACGGATGCGAGCTGCTCACGCTGCCGGAGAGCGGCATGCGCGCGGTGCGCGGCGCCCGGGCAGCAATGATCTTTCAGGAACCGATGAGCTGCCTGAACCCGGTCTTTACCATCGGTAACCAGATCATGGAGTCCGTTCTTACGCATCAGCGTGTCAGCCGCGCCCGGGCCCGCCGAATTGCCATCGACATGCTCGACCAGGTCAATATCGCTGAGCCTGAGCGGCGTTTTAACAGCTATCCGCATCAGCTCTCGGGCGGCATGAAGCAGCGCGCCATGATCGCCATGGCCCTGTGCTGTAATCCGGACCTGCTCATTGCCGATGAGCCCACGACCGCGCTTGACGTGACCGTCCAGGCCCAGATACTGGCCCTGCTCAAGGAACTGCAGCAGCAGCGCACCATGGCGATTCTGTTCATAACCCATGATCTGGGCATTGTCTTTGAGCAGGCCGACCGGGTAGCGGTCATGCAGAAGGGCTCGATTGTTGAAACCAACAGCGTGCGCGGCCTGTTCAAGGCCCCGCAGCACCACTATACGCGCCTGCTGCTTGACGCCGTGCCATGCCGTGCTCACCGGCGGCAGGAACGTGTTCTGTCTGAACCATCGGCCGCTGATATGAAGCTGCGTGTCCGCAATCTGAGCGTGCGCTTCCCCGTCAGGCAGGGTTTTTTCTCGCGAAAAAAAGAATGGTTCAGTGCGGTTGACAACGTTGATTTTGATATTCCATCCGGGAAAACCGTGGCCCTTGTGGGCGAATCGGGCTGCGGCAAAACAACGATCGGCAAATGCCTTGTGCAGCTGCTGAAACCCAGTGCCGGCAGCATCCTGTTTGACAACACCAGTATTTATGACAGCCCCGGCAGGCTGCTTAAAACCATGCGTAAAAAAATACAGATTGTTTTTCAGGACCCCTATGCATCGCTTAATCCGCGCATGCTTATCGGCGACATCATCGCCGAGGGCATGCTCACCCACGGCATCGGCCGCAGCCGCAGAGAGCGACTTGACATGGCCGCCGGTCTGCTTGAGCGGGTGGGGCTCAGCCCTGCATACATCAGCCGCTACCCGCATGAGTTTTCCGGCGGTCAGCGCCAGCGGATCTGCATTGCGCGCGCGCTTGCCGTTCAGCCCGAGCTGATAGTCTGCGACGAGGCCACAAGCGCGCTCGACGTTTCCATTCAGGCGCAGATCCTTGAGCTGCTGCAGCATTTGCAGCGCGAGTCCAATCTGACATACCTCTTTATAACTCACAATCTCGGGCTGGTTGACTATCTGGCTGACTATGTTCTGGTGATGTACCGCGGCGCAATTGTTGAGCGCGGTCTCACAGCACAGGTGTTCAGCAATCCCGCCCATCCCTACACCCGCAGCCTGCTGGCAGCGGTGCCGCAGATACGTGTCGGGTGAGTAGCACCGGCGTGTGTATTGTGTGAAATTCAAAGTTTTCATTTTATAAATAATAACAGTTTCTAATAAGCCAGAAAAACTATCCTAAAATGATGAGATAGGTGTTCCTTTTTGGAATAAATCTTTGAATATATAAGACTGTTCCATCCGGCCTGCACCCAATTTTTCATTGGTTTTTCTTTGTTTTTTTGTTTTTGAGGGGTTTTTTTTATTTGGCATGTTCATTGTATCTATATATTCAAAGACTAACATATTCGGGGCAAACGATATGGACAGCGAATACCTGGTGAAAATCGAAAGCGAAGAACTGGAGGATACCGGGCTGAGCCTGACATCGTTAGATGTTATCAACGAAGATGAGGACGAAGAGGATCCCAGCGAATCCCGGGAGGAAGCCGACAATGCAGGCTATAAAGCTACAGGCTGCAATGTTGTGTACGCATACCTCAATGAAGTTAAAAACTGGCCGATTTTGAGCCGCGAAGAAGAATACGGCTTCGCAAAGGCCTATTATGAGGCTGAATCCGCAAAAGCAGGTCTTCTGCGTCAGTGGAGTATGCTCCTTGCAGCCTGTATTGATCGCAGGCAGCTGAGCACAGACCGCACTGCAGCCTCCGGCGCCCCGGTGGATGGTTCACATGCGCTCATTGATATCATAGACAGAATCGCAGCGGCGTTACAAGAAATCGCTGATCTTGATGCGAGGGCCACGAAGGCCGGTATAAGCGCTTATATGAAAAAGAAACTCGCCGCCGAGAAGGAAGTGCACGTCACTGGGCTTGAGCAGCAGTGCCGGGCGGTTGACCTGGTAAAACTGTACCGAAGCGGTGCAGTGCGCGGCCTGTACCGCTGTATGAAACCGCGTGTTAAAAACAGTGTACGCTCCGCGCTTATCGCTTTTTTGAGAAGCTACCGCGCGGCCGGCCTATCATCCCAGCAGGCAAAAGAGCGGCTGATCAGCTCCAATCTGCGCCTTGTTGTGGGCATTGCAAAAAAATACGGCAATCGCGGCCTGTCGCTGCCTGATCTGATTCAGGAAGGCAATATCGGACTTATACGAGCGATTGAAAAATTCGACTACCGCCTGGGAAACCGGCTCAGCACCTACGCCAGCTGGTGGATCCGGCAGACTGTTATACGGGCCATTGAAGAAAAATCATCCACGATCCGCGTGCCAATTTACATCAATGAAAAGATTAAGAAACTTTTGCGCGGCAGTTCAGAGGAAGCCACGCAGGCTGATGTAGCAGAAGAGGCCCTGCATGATTCCGGCAACCTGTATTTCGCGCTGCAGCTGACCAGGGATCCCATTTCGCTTGAGACCCCGTTCAGCGATGACGGCAGCAACCTTCATGAGTGCATCCCTGACAGGGGGCCGGTTTCCGCACTTGATCAGATTGAAGACACCCAGCTCAGCGAGATAACCGACCGGATGCTCAAGGGCCTCTCTGACCGTGATGAGAGCATTCTGCGCATGCGCTTCGGGGTGGGCGGCGAGGCTGAGCATACGCTCGAGGAGATCGGAGAAAAATTTCAGCTCTCGCGCGAGCGCATCAGGCAGATTGAAACAAATGCGCTGCGCAGGATTCGACAGTCAGGGGAGGGCAGTGCACTGAGGGCGTTTCTGTACGAGGAAGCGGTATAGCCCACGCCTCCGGGCGATACGTGACGAATTGAAGTCTATGAGCCGGGTTCCGTACAGGAACACCGGCTCTTTTTTTTTACATCGGAATTTACGCTGATGGTCCGATCCCGGAGGAGCGCATTTCATTGTTGTGCAGCGCAGGAGCGGTCGTAAACCGCCCCTGAATGCGGCACATGCCGCAGTGGCAGGCCCCAGTGACTGTCGCGCCCCGGGACCCAAAAGCGCCTGTCAGCGCACAGGGGTCGGGGAGGTCTACACATGCAGCGCTTTTTCCTTTGGTATTCGTTCGTCAGTCGAAAACCTGACCGCTTGCGCTTTGGGCACACAACGTCCACAGAGCAGTCATGCCTTGTGCAGTCATTCCTTGTTGACCACCCGGGGAGAATTCGCTACTATCGTTCAAGCGTTCAGTTTTCGGCGCGGTCAAAGCCAAAAAAATAGATTCCAGTACACACGCAGCGCGGGGGTTGCTCTATGAGAAAAGTCAGGCTGGGAAGAACAAACCTTGAAGTCACCCGGTGGGCCCTGGGCGGTATCCCGCTCTCAACGATGATGGGCGGCAGGGATGAGGAAACCATACACAAGGTTTTTACTGCCGCGCTTGATTACGGCATCAACCTGGTTGACACATCCCGCGTGTACATGGATTCTGAAACCATGATCGGCCAGGTGCTGAAAACCCGGCGAAGCGATTGCATTATCGCCACCAAATCCCACAGCCGCACCTATGATGAAGTCATGGCGGATTTGGAAGATAGTCTCAAGGAACTGCAGACCGACAAAATCGATATCTACCAGGTGCATGAGCTCCTGGCTCACGAGGCACCCATCGTCATGGGAAAGGGCGGGGCACTGGAAGCCTATAAAAAAGCCCGCGATCAGGGCATGATCGATTTTATCGGCCTGACCAGCCATCATGTCGATCTTGCCATCGAGCTGATGAAAACCGGCGAGTTTGACACGGTCATGATCCCTTTTAATATTATTGAACGCGAGCCGGAAAAAGAATTGCTCGCCCTTGCGCGCTCCCTTGATATCGGCACGCTGATGATGAAACCGCTGGCTGGAGGAGCAATCAGGAACATTGCAATGGCATTCAGGTTTTTCAACGGCTACCCTGTTGACGTTATCCTGAACGGCGTTGCCAGTCTCGATGAGTTCTACGCAAATGTGCGCGAGGCTGAAAACACTGAACCCCTGAGCGAGCAGGAACTAAAAGATTTCGAGAAAGAGGTTGCCCCGCTGGGGCAGGATTTCTGCCGCCGCTGCAGCTACTGCCTGCCCTGTCCGAACGATATTCTTGTCCCGGTTTTTATTCATGTCATCTGGCAGAAGATGCAGGGGCGGCGCTATGAAGAGCTCTCAGAACTTGACCGGAGAATGGGGCGCAACATGCTGATGTGGTGGCAGGGGTGTGTGGAATGCGGCCAGTGTGAGCAAAAATGCCCCTATGACCTTCCAACCATCAAGCGCAAGAACGATTTGCTGGCGCTGTTTTCAGTTGAAGATGCAGGGTAGCAGGAGCGTCCTGCGGTCGAGTCACACAGTTGTTTAAACCCTGCAACCCGGAAACATCAACGCTTGTGCTGCATGCCGTCATGTTGGTCGTGCCGGGGAGGGACAGTCTCCGGCCGTAATCCGGCCACTGTCTTCTTCCTTTGAGGTGTAATGGCCATACCTCTTGGTTGCTCACTATAAAAGAATCGGTGCGGCTATGCATTGTATGCTATATGAGTTTTAAAAAAACGCTCTGCCACGCAGGAGGTCTTTGCCACGCACGATTCCACACAGGCAAATATTCACACACTGTTCACTCGCTTTGCAGATTCAAACAGGAGATGCTTCGCATATGGCCGCAAAGCCCTTGATGACGGCTGCCCCAATACGGCCCGTGTTTTTCATGCCCTTACGCGTTCATATAGTATCCAGGCGCCGAATATGCTGAAAAGTGCGGGTGCCATACAGTCGTCTGCTGAGAATCTTAAACAGATACTTATGGAGGAATGGGAAATGTGCCTGGAGGTTTTTTCTGATTATATCTCTCAGGCCGGAGCTGAAGACGATAATGCCCCCCGTATAGCGTTTGAGTGGTCGCAGGGCTCTGGAGAGTCCCTGTCGGATTTATTCGAGGAAGTTTTGCAGCAGCTTGCACACGACCACGACTCGATAGTAATGAGCTGCATGTGTGTGCCATCTGCGGTTGTCTTGTTAAAGGCGAAGCGCCGGATGTATGCCCCAATTGCGGGGTTAACAAAAAGTTGATCCCGGCAGTTGAATAATCTCCCCACAGAAGCACAGTGCCCGTCTCGGGAGCAGCAGGCCGCGTCGCCGGCTACGGCCCTGCCCGTTGAGAAAAGCCCTCCTTGGCACGAGCCCGCCCTGAGCGCAGGGCAGCAAGGGGTTGGGGAGGTCAATACAAACGCTCAAAGAAATACCTGCCGGGGAATATCTTTCAGTAGATACCTCTGCCTATTCAGTGGTATAACCATTACGTGAACGTGGTCAATGTGCACGTGGCGTGTCCAGTATGCAGTAACCTTATGCATACATGCAGTATCAACCGCATTTGAATCGGAGGAAAAAACTACTTATGGCAAAACCTAATTACTCGTTTGAAAAGCGGAAGAAAGAGCTTGAGAAAAAGAAAAAAAAGGAAGAAAAGCGCAAAAAAAAACTGGACAAAAAGGCTGCTCCCGGGGTGAGCACGGGTCAGCTGGGTGATCTCATATAAGTACATACCCCAGGCCAAAGCATGCGCCGCTGGATGCTGCCCGTCCGGAGTGCAGTGGTCTGAGAAAACCGCCTGTATGCCTCAGGCCTGTAATGACAAGCGGTTGTGCTTCTCCCTATTATGTCCCCCTGCCACATTGAAGGGGAAATTTTTCCAATTCGGTAGCGGTAAAGCGCGACCCTTCAGAACAGCGCTGGCAGAGCCGGTAGATTTCTCATCAGCTGTGCTTCATCGAAACCGCAGGTTCGGGCTTATATAAAAATTCCCATCATTTGCAGCACAGGGGCGGTTGGCGAACCGCCCTCGTGCAGCAGCGCGGAACAGACCGGGCACGCATGTGTCGCGCGGACCCCATATGGCCGCCCGGACAGGGGCGATCCCTCTACGCATGCAGGGTGACATTAACCGGATCGGGGTTCAGTCATCACAGGAGCGGACGCTCCCTCCCTCCTTAGTTCACCCTACCCTCAGGGCCGGGGCGCGGCAATCCCCTGAAATGGCTTGAAAATAAACGGATTGTCTGGTATAGCTTATTTTCTATAAGTATTAACTCAGTAGTGTCCCAACGTTAATCAAATAAAGACAGCTGTTTGCTGGCTTGTATGTTTTGAACAGGTATGTTTTTCAGGGATAATGCCTCATAAATGGGGGTTTTTTCAAGCAGCGAGACACTCATAATCTGTAAAATTGTGTAGAGGGACTGCTCAATCCTCAACTCTTTTTTGAGGATCGCAACAAGCAGATATGTTGAAATAGCTGACCATATTTGCACCTTGACGGCATTTGGGCTGGTCCCATAAAAAGACTTGATGCGCAAATTATTTTTAATCCATCTGAAAAACGTTTCAACGCCCCAGCGTGCTTTATATAGCTGGGCAATGATTTCAGAAGGCAGATGGAAATTATTCGTAAGAAACACAAGTCGCTTTTGCCGCTCGGCATCATAGAACCGAATGCGGCGTAGGGGTTCGGGATAGTGCTGAGCTGATGCATGGGTTGTTAACATGATTGTTTGATCGCACTGTATGCCGGTAGATTTGTCAACCTCATGTGAGTAGCGGCGTTTCGATTTAAGATTGCTCTTGGCTCTGGTGACAAAGAATGCCCGCTCTTGATGCAGGATGTAGAGCCGTCGAAAATCCAGATAGGCCCGATCCATGATATAGAACGCTCCAGGCACGGGAATGAGCATATCCAGAATCTTGACGTCGTGCAGCTTCCCATCTGATATGTAAATAAACTCCGGGATGCTGCCGCGCAGGTTCAAAAGCGTATGAACCTTGATGGCGCTTTTGGTCTTTCGGAACCGCGCCCACGGAAACATGTTCATGCACAGATCGATAGTGCTTGAGTCCAAGGCATACACGGTATCGGCAAGTTCCAGAGCAAAAGGTTCGTTGGCATAGAGTGCTTTGGCCCGTGCAATAAGGATCTGGGCAAAATCGGCATAGATACGCCAGTCTCTGGTTTCGTTGGCGTGGGAAAGATTGTTGCGTGATACGTTGCAGCGGATGCCCATGTGATAGCGCCGAGTGCCAATGGCTTTCAGGCAGGCCTCGATATCGCGCAGACTTTCGCGATATGTCAACTGGGCAAATGCCATCACGCGGAAGTGTTCCGCGCAGGAAAATTCTTTGACTTTGTAGTCGCCCAAGTAGCGTGTAACGCATGTTTCAAATCGTTTCCATGGAACAATGTCCATAAGTTGTGCGAAAATGGTTGAACCTGCATTCATGTGCCTCTCCTTGTGAATAGGTGAGGCGAAAGGGTATCCTGAAATTCAAATCGATGCAGGTCATATTTGCGTGTAACTCATTGATATAGTATTAGTTTTAGGCACTTTTATAAAAAACGTTGGGACACTACTGGTATTAACTATTTGCCCGCTAACTGTCGTTCGCCTGATCGGTTTGCCTTACATGCAGAGAAGACACCAGCCGCGCATAGCCGTATATACGGGTGAGGGCGCATCGCACTCGTGGACCTGGTTTGCCGATATATTTGACCGCGAATATAGCGGCCCGGTTTCGTTCGTAGATGAAGCGGCCATTTTCCGGGGCGCGCTTGACAGCGCGGATGTGCTGTTCGTGTCCGGCGGTGATACGTTTGCGATTGCCGCGGCCCTGGCTGAACAGGGTGCCCGTTTAATCGAGCAGTTTATCCGCGGCGGCGGCACCTACATCGGCGCCTGCGCCGGTGCGTACCTGCTGCTGAAGTCTTCGCTTGAGCCGCTGCATTATTTCAATTTTGTCGATGCAAAAATCGCAAATCTGACCCGCTGCCTGCCCCCGGCTCTGCAGCGCCCTGAAAAATTCTGCACGGCCTATGGCTGCCGCTACGTCTATCACCCGGTGCGCGGAGAGGTGATGATGCGCTACGGCACCGCTCCGCATGAACCGCGGGCCGTGCATGCGCCGCTCTACGGCGGATCAGCCATGATTGCCTCGGATGACATCGAGATCCTGGCAACCTACGCGGGGTTTACCGCCGAAAGCGAGTTTCTGGTCGATGAACCGGTTGCGAGCGAAACCCTGATCGGCAATGTGGCTGTGGCCCGCAAGCTTCTCGGCAGCGGCGTCATCTATCTGTTCGGCCCGCACTTTGAGCATCCTGACTATCCGGAGGCAAACCGGATTATTTTTGACTGCATAGCCGGTGCGCGCTCGGTAGAGCCTCAGGAGCACCAGAACGCCCCGGTCGTTGATCCGGCCGGCCGCGCTGCATTCCGCCGGTTTTTATCCGCTCTCAGCAATGCCCGCATCGTGGCGCTTGCCCTTGAGCGGTCACATTATCAGTGGCTGATCGGCGCCAAGGTTTATGACCCGGAAAAGATACGCGTTTTTCTTGAGGCGCTCTGGGCGCGGGCGTGTGTGCTTGAGCAGCGCGGCCTGCAGGGCTGCTGCAGCGCCGCGCAGATCGAGCGCCTGAACGCCGCTCTGGCGCGCTGCACAGCGAACCTGCACGCGTTGCGCCTTGATGCGCACTGCGGCTGTGCCGAAGAGCTGTTCCGGGATCTGCGCTGTTCGTCTGCAGCGTTTATGAATATGTATTTTGCCGCGCTGCACGCGCCTGATCATGACGCGCGCGCGGCCGCACAGCCCCAGCCGGGCAGGCGAGCCGCTCCTGCATGCCGCGTAGAAGCCTGTCATCAGTTATTATACTAACCGCATAAGGGAGTTGACACATGGAAGAAACGCGTATGTACCTGTATTTTGAAGCCACAGCGGCCCTGTATACGGCCACTGTGATCGCCGTGCTGCTGTGTTTTGCCGGCATTTTTACCACGCTGGCCCTGTGGCGCAAGGGCAAGGCTAAAAGCCTGCATCACAAACTCAACAGCGCGGCTGTTGCGCGCTCCTTCATTACCGACGTTGTGTTTCAGGCCCAGATCCTGAAAATCAGCTTTGTGCGCTGGCTCATGCATTTCTGTATTTTCATCGGATTCATGGGCCTGCTGGCGCAGACGTCGCTGATGGCCTTCATCAGCCACTTTACCTCGCCTGGATCGTTTCTGGCACAGTCGTTTTTCCACGGCGGCGGCGCGCGCGTGCTGGACGTCTGGGGCGACGTGTTCGGCCTGACCATGCTGTTCGGCCTTGCGATCGCCATCATCCGCCGCTATGTTGTCAAGGCAAAGCAGCTCGAAACCATCACAAAGGATACAACTTCGCTTGTGCTGTTGACCGCGATCGGTTTGACCGGATTTCTGTGCGAGGCATTCCGCCTGATGGATCCGCAGTATGCCGACGTGGCCTGGTATTCATTTGCCGGCATGGCGCTGTCGCAGCTGCTGCAGTCAGCCGGCATCACTTCAGCGAACTATATAGTCTGGGTATGGGTGCACGCAGTGATATCGTTTATATTTATTGCGCTTATACCGTCCAGCAAGGCCTGGCATATTTTTGTCAGCCCGATTGAAATTGTACTGGATGCTTCGGAACGAGCATAGGGAAGGAAGACCGCCATGGATAATGAAAATAAAGATACCATGAATGAAACCGAAGTTCGGCAGGAGTCCGCCGCATCAGCACCTGAAGCAGCACCGGCCCCGGCCGCGCAATCTGCAGGTTCTGCGCAGGGGCCGGCCCCGAAGCTGCCGATTGAAAAGCTCAGCGCCCGCCAGCTGCTTGAGCTTGACGCCTGCACGCGCTGCGGTGAGTGCTCAAACTGGTGCCCGGCCTATGATCAGGACGGGCGTGAACCGCTCACCCCGCGCGGCCGCGCCACGCAGTTTCGTGATATCATCCGCCGCCAGTACGGCGCTTTCAGCGCCGAGAGCTTCCTGGGCAGGCTGCTGGGCAAGAAACAGGTCACCTCACAGGAGCTCAGCGATTTCGCCAAAGATCTGTATGCCTGCTCAACCTGCATGCAATGCCATTTTGTGTGCCCGGTTGCAATTGACACGGTTGAGCTGTGGGAGCGCATTCGCGAGTGTATCGTCGACACAGGATTCGGCCCGCTGCCCACGCAGCAGGACCTGGTGCTGAAGACCAAGAATTATGATAATCCCTGGGGCCAGCCGCGCAGCTCGCGCGCCCGCTGGGGCAAGGTTGCCAAGAAGAAAAAGCGCATCAACGAAGTACCCAAGGACATCAGTAAAGACAAGGCCGAGGTGCTGTACTTTGTCGGTTGTACTGCCTCCTATGACACCAATGTCGAGGAGGTCGGCATCAACACCGTCAATATCTTCGAGGAGGCCGGAGTCGATTACGGCATTCTGGGAAACAAGGAAAAATGCTGCGGCAGTGTTTTGCTGCGTATGGGCGATGCCGCGAGCTTCAAGCGCATCTGCACGGAAAATATTGAGCAGTTCAATGCGCTCGGTATCAAAACGCTGGTTACCTCCTGTGCCGGATGTTTGAAGACCATCAAGGAGGATTATGCGCGCCACGGAAAGCTCAATTTTGAGATTAAGCATACGCTCGAGTATGTCATCGATCTGATCAAGGCCGGCCGGCTCAAGCTGACGCAGCCTCTGAACATGAAGGTCACCTATCATGATCCCTGCCATCTCGGACGGCATGCCGGTATTTTCGATGCGCCGCGCGAGCTGCTTGCCCTGATTCCGGGTATTGAATTCGTGGAAATGGAGCGCAACCGCGAAAATTCGCGCTGCTGCGGCGCAGGCGGCGGCCTGAAGTCCGGCTACCCCGATATGCAGAACCAGATATCCCAGAAGCGGGTTGCTGATGCACTCGCAACCGGCGCGACCGAGCTGGTATCGGCCTGCCCGTTCTGTTATCAGGGACTGCAGATCGGCATTCAGGCCATGGATGCACCGATCAAAATGCGCGATATTACCGAGCTCGTGTGCATGGCCATGGGGCTGGCTCCGGCGACCCATGACGACACCCAGGATACTGACGAATAACCTGCACCGCAGCAGCGTTTTACGGTGACACGCATGAAGATACCGCAACGCTTCGAACGTTTCGCATGCATCGCGCTGCTGCTTGGTCTGTGGGAACTGCTGTGCGCAGCCGGAGCTGTGAGCCCGGTCCTTATCCCACCGCCGCACCGCATCGTGCAGGCCATGCTCGAGCTGCTGCTCAATGGGCTGCCCGCCGGGCATCTCCTGCACCGTCACTGCCTTGAAAGCCTGCTGCGCGTCGCCGTCGGTTTTGCCGCTGCGCTTGCCGCAGGCCTGCCGCTCGGGCTGGTGCTGGGCCGCTCAGAGCGCCTGCGCAATCTGTGCACACCGGTGATTGAGCTGCTGCGGCCGATTCCGCCCCTTGCCTGGATTCCGCTGGCGATACTGTGGTTCGGCATCGGTCTGCAGTCGGCCGCATTTATTATTTTTCTGGGTTGTTTTTTCCCGATCGTACTCAATACGGTTTCAGGGGTCGTGACGGTTGACGGTATTTTGATCGATGCTGCCCGTGTATGCGGGGCTGATGACCGCCGCATATTCACCCGCGTGCTGCTGCCGGCTGCCTGGCCTTCGGTGTGCACGGGCATGCGCATCGGGCTGGGCATCGGCTGGATGACACTGGTGGCCGCCGAGTTTACCGGCGTTAAAAGCGGCTACGGCCTGGGCTATATGATCATGACGGCCCGCGACATACAGCGGCCTGATTATGTTCTTGCCGGCATGGCCCTGATCGGCGTGGTCGGCTTTTTTCTGGACGTGCTGCTGCAGCGGCTGCAGCAGCGTATCGTTGCAACGCGCACGCCGCGCTCGCATTGATTCATGCTGCTTTTTTAATATCTGTACCGCGTGGACTGTATGTCGCTTGAAATTGCCAGCCTCTGTAAATCGTTTCCCAAGGATGATCCCGCAGGCACGGTCGAGGTGCTCAGCGATATTTCGCTTACCATCGAGGCCGGTTCATTCGTATCGATTATCGGGCCGAGCGGCTGCGGCAAGTCAACGCTGCTGCGCCTGATTGCCGGGCTTGCGACCCCGACGAGCGGATCAATTGATCTTGACGGCGTGCGGATCAGCGGAGTGAGCGAAAAAACCGGGTTCGTGTTTCAGAGCTATGCCTTGTTCCCCTGGCTGAATGTTGCTGATAATATCGCGTTTCCGCTCGCCATGAAGAATGCGTCAAAACAGCAGCGTCGTGCCCGCGCGCTCGACTATGTCGAGCGCTTCGGTTTGCGCGGCTTTGAGGGGAGCTTTCCGGCCGAGCTTTCCGGTGGCATGCAGCAGCGGGTCGCCATTGCGCGCAGTTTGATCGACAATGCCGAAGTGCTGCTGATGGATGAACCGTTCGGCGCGCTTGATTCCCAGACGCGCAGCCGCATGCAGCAGTTCCTGCTTGAGGTCTGGCAGCAAACCCGCTGCACGGTTCTGCTGATAACCCATAATATCGACGAGGCTGTTTTCCTGGGGCAGCGCGTGGTGTGCCTGACGCAGCGGCCGGCCCGCGTGGGCGATGATATCCTGATTGAGTCCCCGTATCCGCGCGATGTGACCAGCGATGAGTTCAATGTCTACCGGCGCAGAGTGCTTAAGTTCCTCGACCGGGAGCATGCCGCCGGCCTGCGCGACAAACCGCCATGCTGAGCCGGGACGAATTGCGCCGCCTGTGCGTTGAGCTGCAAAGCGCCGGCATACGGTTTCCTGACAGCATGCCGGGCAGGGCAGGGGGCGCCGGCCCTGCGGACAGTCGTACCGTCATCCTTAACAATCATGTGCTGAGCGTACCGGCGTGCAGCTGGTTTGTAGCTGAATCACCATTTTGCGCAATGCCTGACGGACACGGCGGGCTTGTGCTCCAGTGCAGTGGAAAGCCGCGGGGCTGCCTGCAGGTTCCCGCACAGCCGGCGTTCTACCGGCATCAGACTGCTGCCGGGACTGCGTATCAGAAACTGGCGCTTTTGCACGGCCGCGACTGCCTTGCCTCAACGCTGTATCAGGATTGCAGCTATCGCGTGTCAGGTGACCAGTGCCATTTTTGCGGGATAGGGTTGTCGCTGTCCGGCGGCAGCACCGTGCTTTATAAAGACCCGGCTGAGCTGGCAGAGGTTGCGCGCCATGCTGCCCGGACCCTGCAGGCCGGCCATGTAACCCTGACCTGCGGCTGCCGTGAGGATGAGCGCTCGTCATCCGCGCATCTGGCTGAGTGCGTGCGCATGATCAAACAGCGATCGGGCCTGCCGGTTCACATCCAGATCTGCCCGCCTGAATCAGACGGGGTTCTTGAGGCGCTGCATGCAGCCGGGGCGGATACCATCGGCATACACATTGAGACGATGAACATGGATGTTCTCAGGCGCGTTGCTCCTGCCAAGTCGCGCTGCGGGTTGGAGCACTACAGAAAGGCCTGGCAACACGCAGTTGAGCTGTTCGGCAAAAACCAGGTCAGCAGCTTTCTTATTGCCGGGCTTGGAGAGTCAGCTGAAAGCCTGATAGCGGGTGCGCGCTCTCTTTGCGCTCTGGGAGTGTTTCCGTATGTTCTGCCGCTTCGGCCTGTTCCCGGCACGCGGCTTGAGCGCGAGCGTCCGCCCGCACCTGATTTCATGATTGCGGTCTACCGTGGGGTTGCTGCTGTGCTGAAAGATCACGGTTTGTCATCAAAAGCATCTAAAGCCGGCTGCGTGCGCTGCGGTGCGTGCTCATCCCTGAGCCTGTTTGAGGACGAAGGGCCATGAGCGCGCTGCTGTGCCGCGAGGCCGCAACTCCGCAGGAACTGGAGATATGCTACGCAATCCGCCGGCAGGTGTTCGTCGACGAACAGGGGCTTTTTGCAACCGATGACCGCGACGGTCATGACGAGCATGCGATTCACTATATGGCGCTTGCAGGAGACGTCATCATCGGCACCGTGCGTATCTATTGCGACAGCGACGGCCTGTGGTGGGGCGGGCGCCTGGCAGTTCTCAAGCGCCACCGCGGACGGGCCGGCCGCCTGCTTATACAGGCCTGCGTTGAGCGGGTGCGCCGTGAGGGTGCCCGGCAGTTCAGGGCCTGCGTTCAGCAGGACAATGTCGCCTTTTTTAAAACCCTGGGCTGGTTGCCAGTCGGGGAAACACTGTGTATCTGTAATCGGCCGCATCAGGTCATGCAGGCAACGCTGTAGTTGGAGCATCAGGGAGATTCCATGCTGAAAGACATCATTGCACAGATCCGCTCCTATCCGGGGCTTACACGCAAGCGCGACATTTACCGCATTACCAATATTTTGCAGACTGTTACCGATTTCGGCGATACGGTTGCCGATTTCGGCGAAGACGCTGCCGCCATTTATTATAATGGCGAATACCTGCTTCTTGCCGTTGACGGTATCTGGTCGGGCCTGCTTGATGCCAACCCCTACGGCGCCGGCAAAGCCGCTGTCATGGCAAGCGTGAACGACATCTATGCCATGGGCGGACGCCCGCTGGCCATGGTCAATGTCATCGGCGCTGCGCCTGACGGCAGCCTTGATGAAATCGTCCGGGGTATCCGCAAGGGTTGCGAGAAATTCCGGGTCCCGATGGTGGGCGGGCACCTGCATCCGGACACCGGCGAACAACAGCTCTCGGTGGCCATCATGGGCAGGGCAGCCCGGCTGCTGCGCAGCAATAATGCCGTTCCGGAGCAGGATATTATGTTTGCGGTCGATCTGGACGGCAAAGGCTATCAGTGCCGCCCGGTTCTGTCCTGGGATACCAATTCAGGCAAAAAAACCCCCCAGATTCTTGAGCGGCTGGAAGTGCTGCCGCAGCTGGCCGAATCGAAGCTGTGCTCCACGGCCAAGGATGTCAGCAATGCCGGCGTGCTGGGCACAATCGCGCTCATGATGGAGACCTCAGAAACAGGGGCCCATATCGACATAGACAGCATACCGAAGCCGGAATCGTTCAGCCTGATTGACTGGCTGAAAGCTTTTTTAAGTTATGGTTTTGTTCTGTGTGTCGATAAACAGAAAAGTGCCGAGGTGGCAGCGATGTTTACCGCCAAAAATATTACGGCTGCCGTGATCGGGACGGTTCTGGAGCAGCGTATATTCACGGTCGGCTATCAGGGCGCCTGTGAAACGCTCTTCGATTTTGAAAAGGAGGATGTTACCGGCATAGCGCGTGATTACGGGCTGCAGAACATGCCGGTCTGAGCGGGTGCATTGCGGGCTTTTCTTGCTGCTCAGGTAATGGCTCGTGGACAGATCTGATTTTTTATATGCTTTCAGTAGTGTCCAAAATAATTTAGAACAGGCCCCGGCCGGAGGGCTTCAGCAGCGATCGAATAATTTATTTTGGACAAATCTGATATACTTTAAAAAATATCATACAAGGAGAACCGCCATGTACTGTTCCACGTGTGAGCTTGAGATAAAGGGCGATGACAAGCAGGCATGTCCTATTTGCGGGGGAGCTCTGACGGCAGGTTTTGATACCGGCGTCCCTGCCGGCAGGAATCCGCAGGAGCAGTCAGCGTTTCAAGATGTTATTGAGGATATCAACAGTCTGATTGGCGGCCCTGCACCGGCTGCTTCCGGGGCTGAACAGGAAGCAGTCTTTGTGCTGCAGGACTACGAGGATGCTTCCCGGGAAGTCAGCGCACCTGCGGAGGAACAGGCGCCTGGAGAGTCGCAGCTGTTTGCGGCACCTTGTGAGGACGAACCGGAGCAGCAACCGACAACGGCCGGGGATGCTTTCCGTGATACGGATGTCTCGCTGCAGGACAAACTTGATTCCATACAACAGAGTTTGTTTTTGTCTGATAGCCCGGAAGTCGTCTCAAACGGTGCGGCCTTCGCGGGGCAGGAAGATAAAGAGGAGTTCAGCTTTCCTGATACATTTGAGCCCGATAGGGTTTTTCCTGATGACAGCGCTGAAGGTCCGGCTGATTTCATGAACGATTTTGACGGCGATGAATCAAAATTGATTTCTGCGTATCCTCCACAGAACAGGAAGAACCTGGCGTTGCTGATAGTGCTGCTGATCGTGCTGCTTGCGGGGGGCGGCTATTTTGCAACCAGATTCATTACATCCGGCAGCAGCGATGAACAGCCGTCAACAGTGCGGACCGTGATGCCGCTGTCAGCGATCAAGGCAGAGGAGAAGCAGCAGGCTGAGGCACAAAAACCCGATGCCAGTTCTGTTGTTCCCGAAAAACCCGCTCCGGCCGGCCAGGTGCCGTCTGCCGGTATTGCCGCTGCCGACGCACAGCCCCCGAGCGTTTCTGAAACCACGGCAGAGCCCCTGTCGAGCGCGGCGCCTGCTGAGATGATGTCCCCTGCAGTTTCCCGCGGGCCTGCTCCGGTAGCAGGCAAAGACATACCCGCCGTGCCGGCCATTGAAAAGCCGGTTGAGCCTTCTCAAGCCCAGATTGAAAATACGGATGTTCCATCTGCCGTACCTGTTCAGGACAGCATTGGCCTGCAGTCCGCCCCGGTTCAGCCTCCGGCTGCTGTTCAGTCGAAGAAACCCGTTGCTGAGGTGACGGCCCCGTTTTATACCGTGCATGTCGGCTCATACCGCAACCGGGACACCGCCGCATCCGAGTCGGCCCGCATCAGTGCCAAAGGCCATGACGCCTTTGTCGAGCGGGCAGATCTGGGCCCGCGCGGCATCTGGTTCCGCGTCAAGGTAGGCCGTTTCAAAACCAGGGCTGAAGCCGAATCGCTTAAAGCGAAAATTCACAAGGTGCTTGTGCCTGACAGCGTTGTCGTGATGAACAGCAATGACTGATGTCGATGTTGTTCCGGCCCGATGGCAGTTGCGCAGCGATAACCGGCCATCCATCTGCCGCAGCGCCGGCATGGATCGGCAGTGCCGAGCCTTCGTTCCCGGATTGAGAGCCCATAGCAGATTGACCGTATGAACCTTGTTGTTGTATGGCTGAAACGTCAGCTTACCAATCCGCAGGTGGTGATTTTAGGCGGCATTTTTCTGGCCTGTTTTCTTATCATCTATTTCCTGGGCCGGATGCTTATACCCCTGTTCGTGGCCCTGATTATAGCGTATATGCTTGAGGGGGTTATCCGGACGCTTGCGCGCAGCCGCCTGCCGCGCAGCGTGCTGGTTGCCATGGTTTTTTCAGTGTTCCTGGCCATGGTGCTGGTTGCCTTTTTTCTCCTGATCCCGCTACTGATCAAGCAGATAACGCAGCTTGTACAGCAGATTCCCAATATGGTCGATCAGGCCCAGATCATGCTCAAGCAGCTGCCTGAAAAATATCCCCGGTATGTATCCCACGAACAGATCGAAGCGCTGCTTGCACATTTGCAAACTGAGCTTGTTGTTTTCGGACAGAATATCCTGGCCGGAATTTTTGACTCGGTGATCGGTTTCATAACCCTTGTGGTGTATGTTTTTATCGTGCCCCTGCTGGTTTTTTTCTTTCTCAAGGATAAGGATAAAATGATCGGCTGGATTACCGGCTTTCTGCCGCGTGAGCGCAGCCTGAGCGTGCAGGTCTGGCTTGATGCCGACCGCCAGATCGGCAACTATATCCGCGGCAAGGCCTGGGAAATTCTTATTATCTGGTCAGCAGCCTATATTATTTTTACCGTGTTTAAACTGCCGTTTGCAATGCTGCTCAGCCTGCTGGTCGGGCTGTCGGTGATTGTTCCGTATGTGGGTGCCACTGTTGTTACGGTTCCGGTAGTGCTGGTGGCCTATTTCCATTTCGGCATCAGCCCCTCTTTTTTTTATGTATCCGGCGCGTATCTTGTCCTGCAGATTCTGGACGGCAACCTGCTTGTTCCGCTGCTGTTTGCCGAAGTTGTTGATCTGCATCCCGTAGCCACGATTTCGGCACTGTTTATTTTCGGCGGCCTGTGGGGTTTATGGGGTGTATTCTTCGCCATTCCCCTTGCAACCCTCATACAGGCTGTTTTGACAGCCTGGCCGCGTTCAAAACATCCTGATGATCATGCACCCGTTGCCCTGTGACCGTTCAGAATTACAGCTGTTTGCCATCCTGCACTGCTATGATTCCTGGATCCTTCAGGCTGCTAAGTACTTAGCAGGCTAAAGATTATCCTTGACTTTATTTCTAAATTTGTCTAATCTGCTACCTCTCAATGCGCTTTGCTGTAACTTGTATAAGCAAGGCGCATGTACAAACTAATTCAATCAGCCGGCGGCTCCAGCAGGCCGGTCTGTCGGGAAATACAAAGATACAACAGGCAAAAACCGGGAACCAATATTTCTTATTACATGTGGAGAAGAATATGAGTTCAGCAGCAGCAACAACCGTTCAGAGTATTGTAGAGGCCCTCGCAGGAGTGGTCGGGAGCGAAAATGTCCACACCGACATTGAGACCCTGAAGAAATACTCATGCGATACCAGCCTGATGCCCGCGCGTATGCCCGATTTTATTGTCAGGGTCATGACTCGCGATGAGATCATGGGCGTTATTAAATTCGCCAACGCCAACCGCATTCCGGTTGTGCCGCGCAGTTCCGGCACCGGCACCTACGGGACCGGCATACCGATGGAAGGCGGCATTATTCTTGACCTTTCCGGCATGAAGCGCATCCCCCGCACCGATACCCGCAACCGCTGGGTGCTGCTGGAAGCAGGTGTTACCTTTGGTGAAGTCAACGAAGAACTTGCCAAGCACGGCATGCAGTGCTTGAATCCTCTGCTGCCCCGCAAGGACAAGTCGGTTATAACCAGTGTGCTCGAGCGCGAACCGGTGCTCACCTGCAAGACCGAGTGCGATGAGCCCTTCCGCACGGCTGAGCTTGTCTGGGGAACCGGAGAGCTGATGCGCACCGGCGCCATGTCTGTTGATCATATGCCCCCTGAGGATATGCCCGACAAGACGCATTCCGACCTGTGCGGCTGCGGTGGCCCCGGCATTGACTGGTGGCGTTTATTGACCGGCTGCCAGGGAACCTTTGGCGTTGTGAATATCATGAACGTCAAAATTTTCCATAAACCGCTGAAGCAGAAAATCGTCTTTCTTCCGTTTGACAGGATCGAAGATGCCGTCATGCCGCTGTACACCATTCAGCGCCGCGAAATCGGCCACGAGTGCTTTTTGCTGAATGGGATGGATCTTGCGGCAATTCTGGCCGAAGACGGAGCCGACATTGCTGCTCTGGCTCAGAAGCTGCCCAACTTCGCGATCGTCTTGAACCTGTGGGGCGGTCAGTTTTTCCCTAATGACCGCATTGCCTACGAAGAAAAAGCAATCAAAGACATATGTGACCAGTTCCACTGCAGCGTTAGCGAAGGCCTCTCCGCGGTTCGGGATGCCAATGTGCAGCTGCAGGGCATGCTGAACAGCCCCTGGCAGGGTGATGTATACTGGAAAGATCGCGCAAAGGGCGCCTGCATTGAGATCGTTTTCCAGAACGGCCTTGATAAGGTGCCGGCCCTGTGGAACACCTTCACCAAACTGGCCGGTGACTACGGTCTCGATACCCGTGAGCTGGGTATGTATATTCAGCCGCGCCAGCGCTGCCGCGTGTGTCATGTTGAGTTCCATATACCCTGCGATCCTCAAGGGGCTGATCTTGCCAATGTGAAAGCCTTTCAGCGCAGAGCCGCTGAGACGCTGATCAATGAAGGCGCATTCTTCTATCGGCCCTACTATGACTGGGCTGACATGATTTATGCCCGTGCCGGGTACACGTTTGAGACCATTAAGAAGCTTAAAAACATCCTTGACCCGAACCATACGCTGAATCCGGGCAAGATTCTGTTATAAAAACGGTCTGGCTTATAGGACAACAACGGCTGATACACAGACAGCATGAAGGAGGAACAATGGCTTTTTCAGAAATAGCATTCAAGGCACTGCAGGATGTAGTGGGCGAAGGTAATGTGACGACCGACCCCGTGATCTGTCAGTCGTATTCGCGTGTTCAGTGGACTGCAGACGGCTGCGTGCAGCGCTCGCAGCTCGGCGTGGGCATGCGGCCCCAGTGCGTGGTGCTTCCGCGCTCAACCGAAGAGGTTCAGTCCATTATCAAGCTTGCCAACCGCTATGACTTTATTTTTATTCCGCGCGGCACCGGCATGATCAACAGCGCATTTCCCAATCCGGCCCAGGCCGCCATGGGCAAGGGTGTTGTGATCATCGATCCCAAGCACATGGACAAAATTATAAAGATTGACAAGAACAACATGTACATGGTCATCGAGCCCTATGTCAACTTTGCCGCCTGTCAGGCTGAGGCCATGAAGGTCGGCTGTTCGGTGGCAGTCGCCCCGGCTGGTGCGCAGATATCGGCCCTGGCCAACATTCAGTGGCACGGCGCCTACGGCAATTCCTGGATTTCAGGGCTTGGTTCCAATCAGCTGCTTTCCTTTGAAGTTGTCCTGCCCAGCGGCGAAATCCTGCGCAGCGGCAACATCGCCCAGGAAGGCGCCGAGGAAGACTGGGTCTGGAATGACGGTCCCGGACCCGACCTGCGCGGGTTTTTCCGCGGGGCCCAGTTCGGCCACGCCGGCGGTATGGGCATGGTGACCAAGATTTCCATGCGCCTGTTCCCGTGGCCCGGCCCGTCGGTGTTCCCGACCCAGGGCGACGGCATTTTGAAGGAATCGCATTTCCCGAAAGACAAAGTGCGCTGGTATATGATTGATTTCCCGGCCGACATGCAGGCATATCCCGAGAACGAAGAGCGCCAGCTGCGCTGGGCCTGCGATCTGCAGTATGAAATTGCCCGCGCTGAACTGGCGATCGTGGTCCAGCACAATGCCAAGCAGTTTATGTGGACCTGGGCTGCGCGCAGCAAGGAAGAGTTCCACAAGGGCGCCGAGGAAGACTTTTATCCGCATGGCTACACCATTGTCGGCACCGCCGCCATCACCAGCGTCGAGCAGCTTGACTATGAAGAGAAGGTGCTCAAGAGCATTGTCGAGAAAATGGGCGGTACGTTCCTGAGCGAGAATTCCCCTGACCCGCTTGACCGTGAGCGCTACATCAAGTGGATGCGCATTACAAACGACTGGATTCGCGTGGGGCATTCCATGCGCCTGTCGCGCCCGAGCGATTGCTTCCATCAGGGCACCGCGTGCGTTGACTCCATCGATACGGTTACCGATGAAATCCTGCGCGCCAATATTGCACAGCGCAAAATGCGCGAGCAGGGTCTTGGCAAGGACCTGCTGCCGATCAGCTTCCATGGCGGCTGGATCAGCCCCACGGAGAAGGGCTACGGCGCATTGATGACGACCGACCTGTGGCCTGAGCAGGAACCCGAGAAGGCAGCGCAGGCTATTCAGTTCCTGCTGAGCTCTCTGAAGGGCATGCTCGTCGACAAGAGCGCCGGTGCTGCTGTGTGTCTGCTCGGACCTGCGTATGATCTGCTGGGACCGGCGTTCTTCAACGTGCATCTGATTGTTAAGGATTTAAAGAAGCAGTTTGACCTAAAAAATATCTCCAATCCGCCGTATGCAACGACGCCCGATGTTATCGCGCCTGAGATGCTGGCTGAAATGACCAAGGTTTTGTAATATGTTACGATCGACAATGAAAGAAAAACATCATGGCTGAAAATAAAAAACCAGAGGAAAATGTGGAAGGCACCATCGAAAAGATGATGCAGTTCAAACCGTTCAAACATTTTGACAGCCACGGTCATGCCGGGCTTGAAAAAGCCGGTATTGCCGACCGTCCCGGATGCATGGATTTCTGGTGCGGCAACTCGGTTGTCGCCCGCACCATGATGGGCGCGCGCGCTGCGATGGGTGATCCAAATCCCTTTTCAATTATTGAGACCGCTGAGCAGTGCCCGCCCCTGACAGCTGAAGTGTTTGTGCAGAGCATGGATCAGGCCAATATCGAAGGCATGTGCCTGCAGAGCATTCACGGCGTGACCGACCCTTTTCCGGGCAATCCGGACGGATGGCGCTGGTATGTGCCGAATGAATATACGAAAAAAACCTTTATCGATGCCCATCCGGGCCGCTTCACCGCGGTCGGCGGCGTGCATACCCGCTACGGTGTCCAGGCCGCGCTTGAGATGGTTCAGTCGGCCTACGAGTGCGGATTTCCCGGGCTGAAGTTTCATACCGCCACGTCAGGCTATCCGAATCAGCCGGAGATGTATCCGGTCTATGAGAAGTGCGTTGAACTGGGTATGCATGTGCAGTTTCACACGGGTTGTGAAGAGCTGCCTGGCACGCGCACCAAGTATCAGTCGCCGCTGTACCTTGATGACGTGGGCATGGATTTCCCTGAGCTGAAGATTCTGCAGCTGCACTGCGGTATTTTCAACAACATTGAAATGGGCCTGTGGAACGTGATGAAGCATGAGAACATGTACACCGATATCGTTATTCCCATGCCGACCCTGATGCGCTTCCGCCAGTATTTCGACATGGATCATATCCGATTTCTCGAATTCTTCATGCCTGATAAGGTGTTCTACGGCACCGATTATCCCATGACCCTGCCGTTTTACAAGGCCATGCTGGACAACATTATGCTGATGCCGATATCGCAGGAATTCAAGCAGAAGCTGACCGGCGATAATTTCCGCAAATTCATCAACTGGGAAAGCAAATAGCCGCCTTCTTGAAAGGATTGCACCTGATCATGACCAACTGCGGTATCACGAAACGCACGACGTTGTAATACGATTAATGGGGAGTTCATCCTGCAGGGAAGAACCCCCCATTTTTTTTGGACTTTATAAGCAGTCTACGGTAACAGTGGCGAGAGATAAAGGTAATTCAACAAGGGGGTTTTTATGGAAGCTATTTTAAAGAAGTGGGAAGCTGCGATGCAGGCCGATCCAGCACTCAACGACCGGCTGCAGCGCCTGAATCCCGAAGGCTATCCGGCCACACAGAAAGGTGACCTTGTCTCCCTGGCGATCAAAGGCGAGAAAAAGCCTGTTGTGGTTACCTGGGACGGCAGTACCATCCGGGTGGAGCGCAAAGCGCCCAAAAAACCGTTTCTGGCATGGTCGATTGACGGTGCAATGTTCAAGGAGATTTTCCTCTCCGGGAAATTTCCGCCGGTGCTCGTGGCCATGAACAATGCCCAGAAAAACATCAAGGCTCAGAGCGACCATCATAACGGCGCGCTGTGCCTGAGCTTCCTGGTGATGCTGCAGGAAGTCACGGAAGGAGGTGGCAAGAGATGAAAAGCCTATTCACCGATTATGAACCGGTCAAAACCCTGAAGCCGGCCAGTGCCGCCGAAGTGCAGGAGATTATCCGCAAGGCCAACCGTGATAAGACTCCGCTCGCGCCGGTCAGCTCAGGTACCAATATGCAGGATACGCATCTGCCGTCGGTTAAGAATGCGATCGCGGTCGATCTGTCTGCACTGAAGGGTATCTACTACGACGACCTGAACCGCAACATTGTGGTAGAGCCCGGCGTGACGTTCGCTGACATCAAGAAGCAATGCGCTAAAACAGGGTTGCGGACCCTGACCGCGATCGATGTGCCTGAGAGCGCATCAATTCTGAGCACCTGTCTTGAAATGATGCCCCTGTATCAGTGGCCCAAGTACCATCCCTGGGAAATGCTGACTATGGAAGGCTTTCGGGCTGATGGTGAGCGTTTCGCAACAGGCCAGATGGCCATGAAGCAGGACCGTCCGGACAAATACTCATGGGGCGTATCCTTTGCGATGGTAGCGCGTCTGTACTGCATGGCCCAGGGCACGCTGGGCATTATCACCAAGGTAGCGGTCAGCCTGAAGACCGATATGCCCAAGGCTGAAGTGCTTTTCTATGAGTGCCGCAGCGCCAAGCAGGCCGCTGCTGCGCTGAAGGCCTTTCAGACGACTGAGGAGCCGCATGAAATTTTCGCCGCCAATAGAACCTACCTGAGTGAACTGCTCGGCGGCGTGGATGCCAAAGGCATGGCGGCCTGGACAGTCGTGATCGTCAACCGCGGTGCTGACAAGGCCGAGATCGATATGAAGCGCAAGGATGCCCAGATTATCGCAAAGGCGCTCGGCGGCAAACTGTCAGCTACGATCAAGGGCGCAAGCTCAGCGGTTGCGAAGATTCTGGCTGAAATCAAGGCGCCGACCGGTGCTGCGCTGCACGCGCAGGGCCGCGGCTGGTCGCCCATTGTAACCATAGCCACCGCGAAGCAGATTGATACGTGCGGTGGGCTGATCCCGAAGAGCGCCGGGCAGATTCTGATGCCCCTGCAGGCCGGCGGCTGTTTCTACTGGCAGCCAGATCTGCGCTACCGGGAAGGCGACATTGCCGCAACGCGCAAGACCTATGTTGATATCTGCGGCAAAATGCTGAAGGCCGGCGTGCTGTTCCCGCGTCCCTCAGCGCTGATCGCTGATGCGGTTGCGAAGAAGTATGCCGATAATTTTACCGTGCTTCGGTCCATCAAGAAGGCCGTTGATCCTAAAAACATCATGAACCCGGGTAAACTGGGTCTCTAAGAGGAGGTGATAGCCTTGACTAAAGACGAACTGCTCGAGAAAGCATTATGCTGTAACAGATGCGGGACTTGTCGCGGCGTGGTCCAGGACGAGGTCCCAGATGTAGCCTTTTCAACCCAGTGCCCGTGCAGTATGACCCTTTTCGGGGCCTATGAGCCTTCCGGGCTTATGTATCTGGCCCGCGCCATTGCCCAGGGTGATTTGAAGTGGAATGACGATCTGGCGAAGATTCTCTATTCCTGCACCATGTGCGGCTATTGCGATGATTTCTGCCAGCGCGGCTACCGCCATACGCCCTGCAAGGTGATTCTGGAAGAGCTGCGTGTGATCATTCCTGAAAAGCTGAAGCCGGCTGCAATCAAGAAACAGGCGGGATCACTTGATGTGCCGCGCGCGACAAAGCTTGGCGTACTGACAAAGTACGGTATCGTTGAGGCGAGCGCGGGCAAGAGCGCGGTTGTACTGTTCGGCGACAATACCATTATTTCCAATGCCGCCAAGCTGGAGGAAATCGGATTTATCATTCAGAAAAGCGGCAAAAAGGTCGGCTGTTTTATCAGCAAACCGCTGCCCCCGGTGAGTGCAGCTCTGTTGAGCGGCGGCTTCCGCAAAGAGCTTGAGGCCGCGATTGCGGCAATTGACACCCGGCTTGAAGCCGCTGGCGTCAAGACCGTGATCGTGTACAACCCTGAGAGCCTGTCGGTCCTGAAGCGTTTCAGCCGCAGCAATGTCGAGTTTATCTCGATCACCCGTTTTTGCGCTGATATGCTCAAGAGCAAGAAAATCAAAACCAAAAAGGTGAAGATCGGCAAAGTGACGTTTCAGGATCCCTGCCATCTGGGCCGCTATTCCAAAGAGTACGCTGCGCCGCGTGAGATCATGCAGCGGCTCGGGCTCGATGTGGTTGAAATGTGGCGCACGGGTTATAATTCACTGTGCTGCGGAGCCGGCGGCGGTGTCAATGTCAACCGCCCCGATCTGGCGAAGAAATATGCCGACAACCGCTGGCAGGAAATCAAGGCCAGCGGGGCGCAGACCCTGCTGACCGCCTGTGTGTTCTGTAATGCAAATCTGCGTCAGGCCAAGCCGAAAAACGTTGCCATGGTGGATATCACGTCCGTGGTTGCGCAGGCCCTTGGGTATACCGGAAAGGAGGCCCGCTCATGAAAAAAGAAGAAATCATAAAGAAACTCTCTAAAATTGTCGGTTCCGACTGGGTTCGGACCGATGATCTCAGCCGCTATCATTTCGGCACTGATGTGTTGACGCATTTCGGTCAGGGCGCCATCTATCCCGGCAATCAGCCGCTGGTGATCGTGTTTCCCGGCTCCACAAAGGATGTTCAGCAGGTCATTAAGCTTGCTCATCAGAACAAGATTGCGCTCTACGCAATCGGCGGCGGCACCGTTCTGCTGATCGGATCCATCCCCGGCAAGGCGAACTTCGGAATTACGTTTGACTTCCACCGCATGCAGGGTGTTCATATCGATGAAGACCGGCTCGTGGTGCGCTGTCAGCCGGGTTGCACCGGGTTGCAGGTCAGCCAGTTGATTCGCGATAAGAATATCGGCTACCGGCCGTATTTTGGCGGCAGCCCCGGAACATCGCTGTTCGTGCCCTACCAGGTATTCACCGGCCAGAACAAGATGGCCGGCTATCTTGACGGTATGGGTATCAACTGCGTAACGGGTATGGAAATGGTGCTGGCCAACGGTGAGATCGTGCGCACCGGCTCCATGGCACAGGATGGATCGCCTGCCTGGCCGCATGGTCCGGGCCCGGCCATGACCTATTTGCCGTTTTTCTCCAATGCAGGCTACGGTATTGTGACGCAGATGGAATTTCGTTTTTTCGCGACACCTCCGGCGGTCGGATCGCTGTGGGTCGGGTTCAAGACCCTGCGGGATGCCTGCGAGGCCATGAATGCCATTATTCGCAGCGAGTACGCCTGCGGCGCCACGGTCATGGGTCCGGGGTGCTGGACGCATGCGCTCTATTCCAGTCAGCACTGGCAGGAAGGCGCGCATTTCGTCAAAGCTACCCAGGACATCAACCTGATCGGTATGGGATTCCGCGGCACAAAAGCGCGCGTGGAGTATGAGCGCAACGCCTGCATCAAGATGCTGAAAAAATACGGCGGCGTACCGTTCCCCGACTGGATGGTCTCAATCCTGAACGGTCATGAGGCCAATGCGGCCGGCTGGCAGCAGTGCAACAGTCCCAAGATCTGCGGCACATTCAACGGCAAGCATGATTCCGGCGGTATTTTCGTGTCCGGCGGCGTGTTTGACACCATGGAGAAGCTCGAGCTGTTCATGAAAAACGGCATGGACGCCTACCAGAGCGTTTGCCGCGAGAACCCGGAATTCCTGAACCATCCGCATCCGATCATCCGCCTGTACGCCAGCTGCGGCCAGACCTATCTGTCCATGGGCGGCCACTGCAACGCGGCCGGTGAGGTTATCTTTGTGCTTGATTTTGCCAGCCGGCAGTTCCTGCCCATGATCGGCAAAATTAAAGCCATGTTCCAGCAGATGAACGAAGAGTACGGCATGGCGCCGCTGGGCGTGGGGCGAGATGTGCGCACCTGGACTGAGTGTCCCGATCACTTTTCGATGGCGAAGATCATTAAGAAGGCTGTCGATCCTACGGGGATCATGGCACCGGGAGTGGCAATGCCGATGGAGTAGTGCTGTGTAACGATGGTATTTCACTGATCCTTAAGCCCCAGGCACCTAAGCCTGGGGCTTTTTACTTGTAAGGAGTGGATGCTTGACAGGCGCATTTTATTGCAGTATGTGAACGGGTGAGTGCGCCACGATAGTTTTGCAAAGCAGATATGAGAGCAGTTTTCTTAATACTATAGCCGGAAAATACACCGTCCGTTCGCCCTGAGCCTGTCGCAGGGTGAACGGATCACACATAGTGCAGGTAAACCCGTTCATGGTTTGAAGGGCTTACCACGAGAGGATTTAGATTCTCTTTTTGAGAAGGTTACAGGAATAAGAAAAATACTCTAAATGCTTTATCGGAGTAACGTATGTCAGATGGATTAAGCTTCTCGCTTATGGTTGGTGCCGGCGGATTTGCCGGTTCGGTTGCACGCTACGGCCTGAGTCTGACCGCACAGCGCCTTTCAATTCAGTGGCCGGCCGGGACTCTTGCGGCCAACATACTGGGATGCCTGATAATCGGTGTCATCACTGGAATTTCGGCCCGGGGCGAAACCCTGTCGCCTGAAGCCCGCCTTGTTCTGGCAACCGGATTTTGCGGCGGGTTTACGACCATGTCATCCATGGTGTATGAAACCGCGGCCATGATACGTGCCAGCGAGTATCTGCACGCAGTGGCCTATGCTGCGGGAACTTTTTTTCTATCTCTGGCCGCATTTGGAGCCGGTATCGTCGGGTTGCGTATTATTGCGAGGATTGGAGGCGGATTATGGAGTTGAAAAACGATGCCAGACTTTTGCGGATTTTTTTAGGTGAATCAGACAAAGTGCATCACAGCGCCCTGTATGATGTCATCGTGCGTGAGGCGCACCGGCTTGGCCTTGCGGGGGCGACGGTGTGGAGAGGTATTATGGGGTTTGGCCCGACCAGCCACATCCGCACGGCGCGGATTTTGGATCTCTCCACGGACCTTCCCGTTATCGTCGAAATCGCAGACACCGAGGAGAAGATCAACGGTTTTCTGCCTGTATTGCATGAATTATTTGAATCAGCCGGATGCGGAGGACTGGTGACGGTTGAGAATGTTGAGGTTGTCAGGTATACGCATGGCAGGGGCTAACCGGTGAATTGGTGGTGTTTACCTTGTTCGGGCTATCTATCTGATAGACTGAGCTGCGCTTAAAAACTCGCTTTTTGTTATATCCTGAGCCATTTTCTTGAAAGTTTATTTCATTCCTTGAAATCCCTCGCCTCTAAGCAATGGATGTCTATTTTTTGTTTTTTTCACTTATTTTTATCCATTTTTTTCTTTTATAATCGGTATAAATTCTCTATGTCTAGGAACCGTGTTTGCATTTTAAGCGTATTTTTCTGGTGATCTGCGAAATTTATCTTGACATTAAAAATAGCTTTATACTATATTCTCCTTAAAAATAGTTTGCCTTCTGACCGTATGTGGTTAAAGTGTTGGCAAATTAATCAATTGTGCGTTAATTTTCGCCGCGATTTTTGGATAATGTCGCGAAATGGAATTTAAAACACTACAGCCCGTCTCCGATTTGCGGTTGAGACAGCCAGTACCTTCTACGTTGTTGGTGCTGGGCTGTCAAT
>VGSH01000006.1 GCA_016875025.1 Deltaproteobacteria bacterium | reverse complement strand
TCAGTTGTGCGAAGGCCATATAATAAAACTGATCCAGACATGTTAACGTCTTTATTGATTTGTCGCCCTGATAACGATCGACGCATGTTTTGAACCGCCGCAAGGGTAAATAATCCATGACCTGCGAAAAAATCGTTCTGCCAGTATTCATCAACCAGTCCTCCGAAATAGTGCTGGCTGCATGCTACTGTCAAATTCAAATCGATGCAGGTCATTTTTTCTGTTTTATGAAGCTATTTTAAAAGGTTAATTCTTCTTTTAAGAATTTATTAAAAAGAGCGCATGCCAAGATTTGCCCGCCAGCGCTGTTACAGACAGCCCTTCCCGTCATGGTGTTTCGCGGGGCTTGTGCGTAGATACGCCGGGCGTTATTCCGGCATGCTTGTCTGCGTGCTGTGCCTTGCGTGCGCGCCCGCGCCATCTCCCGTCCCCGCTCCCGACCGGGCGCAAAGCGATATGGAAGCCCTGAGCGCGGCTCTGGCCGCGTACCTGGGCTGTTTTCACCTCGAACTGATGGGCATGGAGAAACAGGAGCTCGCGGTAACGTCCAAGATTTTCTGCCTGACGGAAGTCTATGCGTCCGAGAGCCCGCAGCCCTACTGGGTGAGTCCGGCAGGGCCCGGCCCGTCGGCCCGGGTGGTGCTTTCTTTCCTGAAGACAGCCGAAGCAGAAGGCCTCAATCCCGCAAACTACGAGGCCGAAGAGATCCAGGCGCTGTTCGGAGCGCGCACGCCGCAGAACCTTGCCCTGCTCGATACCCTGCTGACCTATAACCTGATCAAATACATCCATGATGTCCACTATGGCCGGATCAAACAGCCGCATGCCGATGTGCGCCGGTTTCCCCGGGCACAGGCCATCGAATTCAAACCCCGCGAAGTCCTGGCAAAGGCCCTGGCAGCGCCGGATATCGGCGTGTATCTTGAGGGCCTGCCCCCCGGCCACGAGCACTACGCGGGTTTGAAAAAAGCGCTCGCCCTGTACCGGGAGATTCAAAGACAAGGCGGCTGGCCGGATGTGCCCGCAGGCCCAGCCATACGTCCCGGCGACGAGGATGCGCGCATCCCGGCGATCATCCATCGCCTGGCCGTGACCGGAGACCTCGAACAGGGCGTGGACCCCGCGTTACAGTACAGTCAGCAGCTTGCGGCCTCGGTCGCGCGGTTCCAGAAACGGCACGGCCTTGCGCCTGACGGCGTTATCGGAGAAAAAACCATTGCCGCCATGAACGTATCGGTTGATGAGCGGGTCAGGCAGATCATTATCAACATGACGCGCTGGCGCTGGCAGGACCATTATCTGGGGGAAACATATATTCTCGTCAACATAGCCGGTTTCAACCTCAGTGCGTTCGATGCGGGCGCCGAGGCCTTCAGCTTTCCGGTGATCGTGGGAAAATTCAAGCACCAGACCCCGGTTTTCAGCGACCGCATCTCTTCGATCGAGATCAACCCGTACTGGAACATTCCGGACGCAATCGCCCGCGATGAAGAGCTTCCCGACCTCAGGAACGACCCGCAGTCTTTGCAGAAGCGCCGCATCCGGCTTTTCCAGGGCTGGAGCGAAGACGCGCCCGAGATCGACTCGACCGCGATAGACTGGCACGCGGTCACTCCGGCCATGATGAACAGGTTCCGCCTGCGGCAGGATCCGGGCCCCTGGAACGCGCTGGGCAGGATAAAGTTTGTGTTCCCCAATACCTACAGCGTCTATTTGCATGACACGCCCGCGCATGGTTTGTTCGCGCGGCACATGCGCGATTTCAGCCATGGCTGCATCCGGGTGAGCGATCCCGTCAGGCTGGCCGCCTTTCTGCTCGCGGCCGAGGATAACGGATGGACGCCGGAGAAGATCAAACGCACGATTGATGCGCAGAAGCGCGTGGTCATCCGGCTGGCCGAACCGGTGCCCGTGCATATCACCTACCAGACCGCCTGGTTTGACAAGAACGGCATAGTCTGTTTTAATAATGACATATACGGGCGGGACGGAAAAATGCTCGCGGCCCTGTTCAGCCCTTAGCTGTTTAAAAACGCCCATCTGCCGCGTTGCGATCCGAGCCCGTCCTTCGCAGGAGACCTGCTGCGGAGGGGGGACATTTTTGAACAGCCTGTACAAAAAGGCTTTTTTAACACCCCGGCAGCAAAGATCCGCATCAGTGCTCAAGATATCCTCCGGGTGTTCCGAAGAAGTATCTGACCTCAAGGACAAACGATCACCGCGTATGACGTACATCAGCCGACGACGTTTCTGTATCGCCGCCGTTCAGGCCGCAGCCGGTCTGCTTGTCAGTCCGTCTCTGAACTGCCGTGCAAGCGAAACGAAAAAAATTCCACTCACGTTTTTCCACACGCACACGGGCGAGTGCCTGGAGATCATGCACACGCCCGGCCTGTGCTCGGGCGAGGTCCAGAGGCAGGTCGCTTTTTTTCTGCGGGATTTCCGCACGGAAGACGTGCACCCCATCGACCCCGGGCTTCTGGATATACTGTGCCGGGTTCAATCGCTCACCGGCAGCCGCGGCACTATCGAGATCATATCCGGCTACCGCTCTGCGCAAACCAACGCCATGCTGCGGGGTGCCTCAGGCGGTGTGGCCTCGCACAGCCTGCACATGGACGGCCGGGCCGTTGACGTGCGCATAGCTGACCTGCCCACCCCCACCCTCAGATCCGCCGCGATCGCCCTGCGCAGCGGGGGCGTGGGCTATTATGCGGCTTCCGATTTCGTCCATCTGGATACCGGGCGCGTCAGGGCCTGGTAGGCCGGCTCCTGCCCCTGGTCGGGCATTGTTAGCAGTTACTTTACTTCGGGCGGGGTGCAGCCAGAGCATTTTCCTAAATACTATAAGCCTGCAATAAAAGACCGTCCGTTCGCCCTGAGCCTGTCGAAGGGCCGGAGGGATCACATATCACTCGACAAGCCCGTTCATGGTTCGACAAGCTCACCACGAACGGGGTTGCAGCGTCTTTTTAAAAAAACTCCGGGATCATGACATTTCATTTTAAAGGTTGGTCAGCACCCTTGTGTGCGGTGCTGCCTTTGAGCTGTGCGGCAACGGCGAGCACGGTGTCAACATAGACGCTGCTGCGGTTATAGTGCCAGATGACCGCGCGCTTTTCATCATGGGTCAGGCTCGGTTTCCAGCCATGTTCCTTTAAAAAATTTGCAACCGACAGGATCGCATGGGGCATGGAGAACAGGTCCGGGCTGCTTCCGGCTGTCCCGCTGCTGGCCCACTTCAGGTAGCTTGTGGGCAGAAACTGGGGTATGCCGAAGGCGCCGGCATAGCTGCCCCGCAGGCCGCAGACATCAAAACCGCCGTTGCGTTTCATGGTAATGAGCGCTCCGAGTTGGGTCCGGGCCCAGGCGGCTTTGTCACCCAGGCGCTGCAGGAAGTGGTCTTTGCGGGGATTGCCCGCCAGTGTTTGGGCGAAGGCCTCGCGGTGCAGGCTGTTTTCAAGCAGCAGGCTTGCATACACCGAGAGCACCGGGCTGCGGCCGGTGTTGCGGCCCAGCGAGGTTTCAATCAGCAGAATCGCGACAATAACATCGGTGTCGACACCGCTTTTTTCCCCGGCCGCCAAAAGCGCTCCGGCCTGTGCGGCTTTGAACGCACGCGCTCGTATGATTTCGGCAGTTTTGGTGAAGCGGTCGTAGCTGGCGCTGAAGTCCGGCGGCACAACAAGCATGCGCACCAGCTTCGGCACGTAGCGCACGCGCTGATCTTTAAAGATTTTTTGCAGCGCCGCGCGCTCAAAGCCGTCGGCCGCCATGGTCTCAACCAGCGCGCTGACCTCGGCATCGGTCAGCGGTCTGGTTGTGGCGGCCGAGGCATATCCGGCCCACAGGACAGTGCACAGCATGGCCAGGCACGTAACTGACGGTACTCTCATTGAAGCATCTCCCGGTCGGTACGGTTGTCCCGTATTTGATCCTTGACGCATGCGCAGGCATGCTTTACACTTTTCCCGCGCTGAACAATAGCACAGCTACCGGAAAAAATCATGCACAGGAGCAGGCCATGAACGTAATCGCATTTAACGGAAGCCCCCGCAAAGACGGCAATACCTCGCTGCTGATACGGGAAGTATTTTCAGAGCTTGAAAAAGAAGGCATTGCAACCGAGCTGGTCCACATCGGCGGCAAACCGCTGCGCGGCTGCACAGCCTGCATGCAGTGCGGCGAAAAAAAAGACCGCCGCTGTGTTATCGACGAAGATGCGCTCAACGGCTGCCTTGAAAAAATGTTCGCGGCCGATGCGGTTATCCTGGGCTCGCCGGTGTATTTTACCGATGTCACGGCCGAGATGAAAGCCCTGATCGACCGCGCCGGATTCGTGGCCCGCCAGAACGGCCATCTGCTCAAACGCAAGGTCGGCGCTGCCGTGGTTGCCGTGCGCAGGGCCGGCTCGATTCACACCTTTGACACCCTGAACCATTTCTTTTTAATCAACCAGATGATCGTGCCGGGATCAAGCTACTGGAACATGGCCCTGGGGCGCGCGCCCGGTGACGTGAGCGCCGATCAGGAAGGCATGGAGACCATGCGGGTGCTGGGGGGTGCCATGGCGTGGCTGATGAAAAAAATTGCCGCTTGACGCACGCGAAAAAAGTCCGGATGCCGCGTTGCGCTTCATCCTTCCCGACACGTCGGGACGGCGTACACAAACGTACGCCGCATTCTTTCGGATTCGCGCGCCTTGCCTGCGAATTTTTTCGAGCGCGTCTTAAAAAAATAGCCTTTTTCAGGCTTTTTGCGGGTGTTTTTTGCAGGGGCGAAAGATTGTTCACCCCCTGGGCAGGCACAGGGGCCTGCCCCTACAAAACAGATGCCTGCTTTACTTGCGTCCGCGAGCCTTGCATTCGGGTCCATCCTCCGCAGTAACTCTGCTACCGAGGATGGACGGTTTTGAACAGCATTCAAAAAAGAATGTTGCGGGTGTTTTCGGGCCGCTCAGGATTTGTCCCAGCGCGACAGAATAACGCCGTCGGGCAGGTTCATGTAGAGCATGCGCTCGGGCCGGATGCGGATCACGCGCGCGGTGATGGCGCGCTTGATGATGTTTTCCATGGGCTGCACAGCGCGCGACCACTCCTCCAGAAAACTCTTCATTTTCAGCATGCCGCCCAGGAATTTGGGATGCGGCGCTCCGTATACCTTTGCGGTGCCGTCGATCGTGAGGCCGTATTCGGATTCAACCGTTCCGTCGGTGTAGCCGATTGCGACTGATACGCGGGGGTTTCGGGCCAGATTTTCAAACTTGTGGCCGCCTGCGCTGGCAATGATGATTTCCAGCCCGTCGCTGACATAGTCGAGGATGGTCTGGTGCGGGCTGCCGTCGGCATTGACGGTTGCAAGGCTCAGGCACTGCTTCTTCTGCAGGAAGCGCGCGATTTCATCCTCAAGACCCCGGCGGTCAAGCGAGCGCTCGGGGATGCCCAGACGCTTCAGGTTCCATCTGCCCTGCTGCTGCTGTTCTTCAAATGTAAGACCGGTATCCATCGTGCGTGTCTCCCTGAGCGTGCGGTGCAGATTGTCTCAGCCCTGCGGGCCATCGATGCCTGTTACCAGCACGCTGAAAAAAGCGGCCTGGGCTTCAACCGGCACGGCAAGGCCCATGTTGCAAAACGACTGATATTCAGCCGCCGAGTTTTTTAAAATCATCTGCTGCTGCACGCGCGTGTAATCGATGCCGGCGTCCGCGTCCGTGTGCAGGCAGTCCTGCACATAGTAGTCCCAGACGGCCGTGCGCAGCAGCGCAATCATATCGGGCGCAAACCCTGTTTTTCTCACAAACCACAGGCTGCCCCAGAACGGCGGCAGAGCCGCTATGTCGATGGTGCCGCTGCCGTCATATCCGGCCGCGCTGCAGCGCTCGCTCAGCAGGCCGAAGAGCCGCGCGCGCGCGCTGTCTTCAGCAGCGGGCATGTGGACCGCAGCCCGGGTGTTGAGCGGCTCTACAGCAGCGCTGCGTGGATTGACATTGGCGACCGCGGCATCCAGAAACAGGCATGGCCAGCCCTTTTTTACAAGCGCCATGGTGCCCAGCAGGCGCACAAATATTCCGGTTTCGTTCTGGGAGTTTTTATAGACCTCAACCAGGCGCACGCCGCTTGCAGGGTGCCTGTATTTCGCTATCAGGTTGGTTGAAACCGTTGAACCGCAGCGAGACTGTACGATGAAATCAGCCTGATGTTCGAACCCGGCCGTTGGCAGCGGCAAGCGGAAGGATTCAGTCAGGAACGGTTCTGAGGGTTTGATGTAGGAGCTGGTAAAGGCGTGTGCATCCATGCCGATGGGGTTTCCGTGTGCGGGTGAGGTATCGCGCTGTACCGCCGGCAGTATATCTCAGGCAGGCAGTGCCCTACAAGCGCAAAAAAAACAGCACGGCGGTCGCTGCTGCCGGCGCGCTCAGGAGTTCTGCAGCGGCAGCGCGATGATAAAGCACGTTCCGCGCGGTTCAGCGGGCTGCCAGGTGATGGTTCCGCCATGCGCTGTTACAACCTGGGCCGCAAGGGTCAGGCCCAGGCCTGAGCCGCTGGCCTTGCTTGTGTAAAAAGGATCGAAAATTTTATCAGCAACATTGTCGCCGATACCGGCGCCCGTGTCGGCGATGGTAACGTAGGCCATGGTGCCATCCTGGCCGCTCGTTATGGTCAGCCGTGATCCGGCTTCGCCATCCTGCATTGCATCAAGCGCGTTTTTGACAATGTTGTCGAACACGCGCTGCATGTGGGCGCTGTCGAGCTCAATCTCAGGCATGTCAGCGGCAAGGTTTTCGCAGTAGGCTATGGCGCGTTTTTCAATTTCCTGCATGTATACGGTTACCGTGCTGCGCAGTACCTCATTGATATCGCCGGGTGTTCTGACAATATCAGGTGGTTTTGAAAAGCTCAGCAGATCACTCAGGATATGCTCCATGCGGTCGACTTCCTGCACTATAATTTTGAAGTAGTCCTGGTTGGGCGGAGTGGTGTCGCTTTGCCTGAGCAGGCGTCTGGCAAAACCGCCGATAGCGGTCAGCGGATTGCGGATATCGTGGGCAACCTGGGCGGCGACCGCGCCGATGGCGGACAGGCGTTCGTAGCGCACCAGTTTTTCCTGGCTTTCAGCCAGCTCACGATTGGTCCGGTGCAGCTCTTCAAAACTTGCCCGCTGCTGTTCATACAGGCGCGAGTTGGCGATTGCCAGCGAGGCGAGATTGGCAAAATCGTGCAGAACCTGTACGTCCCTGTCGCTGATCGGTTTGCCGGTTATCAGGTTATCGGCTACCAGCATGCCCAGGGTTGAGCCGCGCGCGGTCAGGGGCACGAGCGCGAACGCATCAGTACCGAGATGTTCGATGAAATCCGGGTAATCATTCCGAAGCGGGAGGATACCGCCGCTGATGTTGAATGATTTTTGGCGGTTCACCAGCTGTGAGAAAAGGCTGTCGGGGTCGCTCAGGGGAATCTTCATCTGCCGCACCAGCAGCTGTATCGGCTCGTCACCCAGGGCCATCTCCGCCTTGCGCAGGTAAAACAGCTCCGACATGGAGTGGTCCTGCCGGGAGAGCCGGGCCCAGGTGCTGTGGGCCTCATCGTGGGTCAGCGGGCCGGTTGCCACGCGGCCTTCGAGCTGCTGCGTCTCTTCGTTGAGCAGAAATAAAAAGGCGCGGTTAAATCCCAGGGCCCTGTTGGCGGTAACGCCGATTAAAATCATGTGCAGAATTTCATTCAGCTCGCGGCTGCTCAGCAGCAGGGAACTGATCTCGTTTTTAATCGACAGAAAGGCGGCATTCTTTTCAAGCGCCTGCTCAATCGTGCGTTTTTCGCGCTCAATCTGCTTTTTTTCGGTAATGTCCCAGAAAACGCCCAGAATGCCGATGACTGCACCGTGATCGTTGCGCACGGGGGTTTTGATGGTATTGATCGTGATGATTGTGCCGTGCAGCGGATAGTGCTCCTCGATGTTTTCAATGCTGTTGGACTGGATAATACGCTTGTCATCAGCGCGGTATTTCTGCGCCAGGTATTCGGGGAAAAGATCATAATCGGTGCGGCCGGTAATGTCATCAGGGCTGATGCCCAGATCATCGGCATAATGGTTGTTGCAGGACAGATACACTGAATTGATATCTTTGAAGTAGATGCGCTGCGGAACATTGTCGAGCAGCGTTTTGTAGTTCAGTTCACTTGTTTTGCGCGCTGTGGCGTCGTTGCCGACGCACAGGATGTGGCGCAGCGCGCCGGCGTCATCACGCACAGCGCGGTTCGACCACGAAACCCAGACCCGGCGGCCGTCGCGGCACATGTTTTCGTTTTCATTGCCGACGTAGAGCTCGGGATGTACGCCGATATCGGCTATCATGGCCGCAAGGTCCCTGCCGGCGCTGTCGGCCGCAGGCACTATCGTGCCGATAACATTGTGGCCGATGAGCTCGCCGGCCTCAAAGCCAAAAAAGGAAAGACCGAAACGGTTGATGAACAGAATGGTATGGTCGGCATCGAGCAGCAGGATAATGCTGTTGAGGTTCTGAAGCAGCTCGCAGCGCTCCAGAACGCAGTTGGGCATCAGGACGGGCGCCGGCATGGGGCTGGCGGACGTGACCTGCGGTTTGCCGCTCAACGTGATGCCCGCTCCGGGGGAGTCCGGCGGGTTTTGGCGGCCGTTCATGGCGTATCGGCCCGCGCGTGCAGCGGTTGCATAAACCGGCCGGCATGCAGGTATGCGGCACCTGTCAGGCTGTGCTGATTGCCAACGCGCTGCTTTTCCGGCAGGTTCAGGGCGTCAATCAGAACATGCGCTGCTTCGGTTACAAGGGCGTCAGGCGCAGCGGTTTCGTTGTCGGGGGATTGCGCTTTTTCGAGTTCGTCATAATTTTCAAAAAGGGGCATGTCTTTCGCCGCGCGCAGCCGGTTTTCAGCAGCAAGCCTGAACTGCTCGACTTCAGCCTGTTCCCGCTCGCGCCGGGGCCGGGACAGCGAGACGCTTGTCCGGGCGCTGAGCGCGCGCAGGTGCTGCGAGAGGCTCTGCAGATAGCGATAATCGGGATCTGCCTGCATACGCTGTTCGTGCAGGGTGTTGAGCCGGGCGAGTGCAGGGCCAAGGTCGCTGAAGCGCGGGAACATGACCGCATCAAGGCTGTCCCAGGGCAGGGCGTCGGGCAGCGCGCTTTCCCCGATTTCAGCCGGGTCGAACAGGCACGGATAGCTGATGTCGGGGATAATGCCGCGATACTGGGTGCTTTCACCGTTGACACGGTAAAACGCGGCCAGGGTGGCCTTGAGCTGGCCATGTTCGAGCGGGACAAGCGACTGGACCGTGCCTTTGCCGAATGTCTGCGAGCCGAAGATGATTGCGCGGCCGTAGTCCTGCAGGGCGCCGGCTACGATTTCCGAGGCCGAGGCGCTGAGCCGGTTTACGACCACCAGCAGCGGTCCGTCGTAGCTGCTGCGATGATCGCTGTCGCGCAGCACCTCGATATCGCTGCGGGCGCTGCGAACCTGCACGATGGGGCCGTAGCGTAAAAATTTTCCGCTCAGATCGATTGCTTCCTGCAGGGATCCGCCGCCATTGTTGCGCAGGTCGAGAATAAGGCCGTCGATGCGTTCGCCGGACAACTCTTTGAGCAGCCGGTCGATATCTTTGGACGTGCTTTTGTAGGTCGGGTCGCCGGCCTGCAGGGCCTGAAAATCAAGATAGAACGTGGGCAGCTCAATGATGCCGATGCGATAGGTGCGCCCGTCGCGCACAATCGGAAGGATATGTTTGCGCGCGGCCTGATCCTCAAGGGTGACCGTGCTGCGCTCAATGGATATTTTTCTGGTTTTGTGGGGGTCTTCAACGCCGGCGGGCAGGACCTCAAGACGCACAATCGTGCCTTTGGGGCCGCGGATTAAATCGACTACGTCATCCAGGCGCCAGCCGATAACATCCTGCAGCTCGGCGTCCTCGCCCTGGCCGACTCCGACAATGCGGTCGGCCGGGGCCAGAAGCTTTGACTTGTCGGCCGGACCGCCGGGCACCAGCCGTATGACCCGGGTATACTCATCCTCGCCGCTCAGCACCGCGCCGATGCCCTCAAGCGAGAGGCTCATGCTGATATTGAAATTTTCAGAGGTACGCGGGGAAAAGTACTGCGTGTGGGGATCATAGCAGCGTGTCAGGGAGTTCATGTACAGCTGGAAGGCATCCTCGCTGTTGACCTGCTGAACAAGCCGCAGCTGGTTGGTAAAACGCTTCAGCAGCTGTTCGCGCGCGGCCTCCTGATCGGTGCCGGCAAGCAGGAGGTTGAGCACACTCAGCTTCAGGCGCTTTTCCCACAGCTGCTCCATCTCAGCCGGGCTTTGTATCCAGGCAGCGCCTGTGCGTTCGGCTTCAATCTCCTCGTCGAGCGTGAAGTCCATGTCATCGATGCCGGCCTCAAGGCGCCGGATAACCGCTTCAAGCCCCTCTCTGCGGCGCTGCTGAAAACGGTTAAAAATGCTGAAGGCCGGTTCAAGGTCAGCCGTTTTCAGGGACTGATCAAGCGTTGTGCGGTACGGTGCGAAATCGTCGATATCGGATTGCAGCAGGAAACTGCGGGCAGGATCAAGATCCTCAAGGTAGCGATCCAGCAGCTTTGACGCCAGGCCGTCATCGCAGGCGATCGTGCGGTAGTGTTCGCGCTGCAGGCGCTGCATGACTTCTTTCTGAGCAGCAGCCTGCTCGGGCAGGGGGCTGAGGGGCCGGGCAGACGATGCATCCGGCAGTGCCGGGGCGGGTGCTTTGCTCTGGGCGGCTGCGTACAGGCCGCCCAGCAGAACGACACTGAGAAGAATGGCCCATCCAATGCGGATAGGGCGCCGGTATTCAAGCATAGCTTTGTCTGCCGTTAGACATGTTATCTCTCTCGTTTTATCCGTAACACAGATACGCCGGGCATTCAACTTATTTAATTATTTTGAGCTTGACCGGCGCACGGCTGAGCGCCTATTATAGGCGCGCACATTGTTTCGGCCCGGACGCACAGGCGTCGTTGGGCGGACTGCCGGCAGGGACCATTTTTTTAAGCGAGGCACACAGCGTGGACCGGGAATACGCACTTTTTATCAATCAGGCCGATAAGCTGCACTATCTGACGGATGAGTACCGCCGGGTCTATTTCGGGGACGAGTTCTGTGAGCGCCTGCTGCCGTCCCCGCAGGAACTCACCCGGATGATGGCGCAGGTACGGGATGCGGGCCGCGCGTTTACCCTTGTAACGCCGTATGTGACCGAGGCGGGACTTGCGCAGGCCGGGGCGCTGCTTGCACTTCTTCCGGCGGGCACCGAGGTCGTGTTTAATGACTGGGGCGTATTTCGTATGCTGCGAAGCGGCTATCCCGGTCTTGTGCCGGTCATGGGCCGGCTGCTTACGAAAATAAAGCGCGGGCCCCGCATTATGAACTTTCTGGACAGGCTGCCGGAGGCTGCGCTTGCGCATTACCGGACGACAAATCTCGATGTGCCCCGCTATCAGCGCTTCCTGGAGGATAACGCTATCGGCCGCGCGGAGCTTGATAATCCCCTGCAGGGTCTTGACCTGAGCGGGGTCAGTAAAAAGCTGCGCCTTTCGCTCTACATTCCGTTTGCCTACGTGACCACCACCCGGTTCTGCCTGACGGCCAATGCCGACAAGCCGGAAAAAAAAGGCTTCATCGGCGTGTTCCCCTGCCAGCGGGAATGCCGCACCTATACCTTTTATCTTGACAATGCCGCCATGACGACACTGCTGATCCGGCGCGGCAACACGATTTTTTTCCGTAATACCGCCATTCCTGAAACCATCCGCACCTCACACCTTGACCGGGTTGTCGTCTCGCCTGAAATTCCTCATTAGCCGGCTGTTGAAAAACGTCCCTCTGTCCCGCTGCAGCGGGATCACTCCCCGCAGAGCGGGGCAGGACGGCGTACGGCAGGGGTACGGCATATGATTTTGCGCGCCGTGCATCTGTGTCCATCCGCCGCACTAGACCTGCTGCGGAGGATGGACATTTTTGAACACCCTGTGAAAAAAACTTTTTCAACAATCTGTCAGCCGGACGGGCGGGTAATTCGATTCCTTGACTTGCCGCGCGTGAGTTGGTAAAAACAGGTGAGCGCGGGCGGTGTATGCCAGTGCGTTCGACGTCTTTCAGGCAGGAACAATCGCAGGCAGGGGTGAACCATGCAGCTACCGCTGGACCAGATTACGGTAAAAAAAAGAGTGCGCATGCAGCTGGGTGATCTGCAGCCCCTCATGGACAGCCTTGACACGCGCGGCCTCATGAACCCGGTAACGGTGAACAGCCGGTATGAGCTCATCGCGGGGCACCGGCGCCTTGAGTCGGCCCGGCGCCTGGGCTGGGATATGATTGAGGTCCGCATTGTCGATGCGCGCGATGAGCTGGGCATGCTCGAGCTCGAGCTCGAGGAAAACCTGCACCGGCTTGATTTTACGACGCTGGAGCTCGCGCAGGCCCGTGCGCGGATAGAGAAACTGCGCAATCCCGGCCTGCTGCGGCGCATCTGGCGCGCGCTCGTGCGGCTGTACAGGGCCGCCGTTTCCAGGCTGACACCATAGCGTCAGGTGCGCAGACAACTTTTTTCCTTATCAGGGATAGTGGCCGGCACATGGCAGCTGAATGCGCTCGATGGATCCTGAGAAAAACCGCTGCGGCACTGATCTGCGCAGCGGCAGCATTCTGGACAAGCGGCTGCACGCCGGCTGCCGTTGAACGCGATCCGGGCTGTATCAATGTGCGGCTGAAGAAGAACCCCGCCACGATTGACCCGGCCCGTATCGTTGATCTGGACAGCGCCCGCATAGCCGCCAAGCTGTTCAACGGGCTGATCACCTTTGATGACGAGCTGCAGCCCCGCCCTGACCTGGCCCGCTCGTGGACGCTGTCGGCTGACGGCCGCATCTACCGCTTTGAGCTGCGCGATGACGCCTTTTTTTTTAACGGCCGCGCGGTGAGCGCGCACGATGTGGTCTTCTCCTTCGAGCGCGTGCTTGCCCCGCAGACGCGCTCGCCGCGCACCTGGGTGCTTGCGCGCATACAGGGAGCCGATGCATTCATGCAGGGCCGCGCTGAGCGGGTCACGGGCCTCAGGGCCGTAAGCGACCGGATGCTTGAAATCGAACTGACGGAGCCCTTTGCGCCGTTTCTGAGCATGCTGGGGCTGACAGCCGCGTATGTGGTGCCGCGCGAGGAAGTTGAGCGACTGGGCGAAGAATTCGGCCGGCAGGCCGGCGGCAGCGGCCCGTTCATGCTGGCCGACTGGAAGCATAATCAGTATGTGCAACTCAGGAAAAATCCCAACTGGCACGGCCCGGCCCCGCTGAGCAGCGGTATCTGCTACCGCATTATTCCGGAGGATTTTACGGCAATGGTTGCCTTTGAGAAGGGTTCGCTGGATATTCTGCCCGACATCATGGCCTCGGAATACGCGCGCTATACCCGGGATCCGGTCTGGCGTGAGGGCGTGCAGCAGGCGCCGGGCCTCAACACCTACTACCTTGGCCTTAACTGCGGGCGCGCGCCCTTTTCGGACGCGCGCGTCAGGCAGGCCCTGAACTGCGCAATCGACCGGCAGACGATGCTTGCGGCGATCCTTGACGGGCGCGGTCAGATCGCGAGCGGCCCGGTGCCGCCCCTGCTGCGCCGCGGAGCGGCTCCGGAAGGCTACGAGTATGACCCGCAGCGCGCCCGGGCCCTGCTGGCCGAGGCCGGCTACCCGGATGGTTTTGCCATGCGGATATATCAGACCGCTGACAGTGAAAATCTGGACATGTGCCAGGCCGTGCAGGCCTACCTGCAGGCCGTCGGCATCCGGGCTTCGATCGTGCAGCTTGAGTGGAGCACGTTTCTGGCCGCGGTGGCCGACGGCGAGGCCGATGCGTTCTGGCTGTCCTGGTGGGCCGATTACCCTGACGCGGAGAATTTCCTCTATCCTCTTTTCCATTCAGCCAATTTCGGCTCAGGCGGCAACCGCAGCCGCTACAGCGATGCGGAATTCGACCGCCTGATTGAGCAGGCCGTAACCGCGCAGGACAGTATCAGGCGCGACGAGCTCTATGCGCAGTGTGAGCGCATGATCGCCGAACAGGCGCCCTGGGTGTTTTTCTGGCATAAGGATGCCTGCAGCATTCACCGGCCGGAGCTGCACGGCTACCGCACGGTCCCCCTGACCGTGATGGAAAAAGGCCTATCCTGGCAGCGCCGGGACGGTTCGGCCGGGGCCCGCAACTGAACGTTTCAGCAGCGCGCAGTCGACCCGGTCATGGGCGCTGCGCAGGAAAGGTGCGCCGCATGCATTCAGAGATAACCGTCTATGAGCCCCGCCAGCGCAGCAGGGCCGGCATGTTCGCGGTCCTGCGGGTCATGGCCGCTGATGTCGTGCGCTGCCGCGAGCTCATCTGGCAGCTGTTCAAGCGCGATTTTCTGATGCAGTATAAAAAATCATTCCTGGGGCTGGGCTGGATCGTGCTGGCGCCGCTGCTCGGCTTTGCCTCATGGGTGTTCATGAACGCGGCCGGGGTGCTCAATCCGGGCACCATGGACTTCCCCTATCCGGCTTTCGTGCTGATCAGCACAACTCTGTGGGGATTTTTTGCCAACTGTGTTACTGCCGCGTCGCGGACCTTAAAGGCAGGGCAGGGATTCATCGATCAGGTGCAGTACCCGCACCATACGCTGCTGGTCAAGGAGCTTGCGCAGGCATATGCGAACTTTCTGATAAGTTTTGTTTTTGTTGCGCTTCTGCTCATCTGCTTCAGGGTTGATCTGCAGGTGCTGTTCTGGGCGGCGCCGCTGCTGGTGCTGCCCATGCTGGCCGCGGCCGCGGCCATAGGGCTGACCGCATCGATCATCACGGTAGTCGCAATGGATATCGAGAAAGCGCTCGGGTACCTGCTGAGCTTTATGATGTTTTTAACGCCCGTTGTCTACACGGCCGAGGACAGGACCGGCATCGTGAAGGCGATTCTGGCGCTCAATCCCATGACGTATCTGCACGGCTGTGCCCGCGACCTGATCGTGTTCGGCAGTGCCGCCGGTGCTGACATGTTCCTGGGCCTGACCCTTGCCGCCTTTCTCCTGCTATTGCTGTCCATGAAGTGGTTTTACGTGGCCGAAGAAAAGGTGATTGAAAAAATGATCTGAGGATGCGTCCGGGAGTGCCTGCGTTCTCTGCGCGGGCGCACGTCCGTGAAAACGCTCCGCGTTCGTATGGGATTTCATGAGCATGAAGCCGATCCAGCCTGCCCCCCGCCTTGAAAACGATATAGTGCTGCGGGTCGAGAACCTGTACAAGAAGTTCTGCTGCACGCTCAGGCACAGCATGTATTACGGCATGGCTGATTCTGTCCGCAGCGTCCTGGGAGTTCCGTATGGCACCGACCGTCTCAGGAAAAACGAATTCTGGGCGCTTGAGGACATCGGCTTTGAGCTTCGCAGGGGCGAAGCGCTTGGCATAATCGGCGCCAATGGTTCCGGTAAATCTACCCTGCTCCGGCTTATCACCGGCATATTTCCCCCCGATAAGGGTCGTATTGCGTTTGCCGGCCGCATCGGAGCCCTTATTGCGGTCGGCGCTGGATTCCATCCGCACATGACCGGCCGGGAGAATATTTACCTCAACGGCACGATCCTCGGGATGCATCGCCGGGAGATCGACGAAAAGCTAGAAGAAATCATTGCGTTTGCCGATATCGGTAATTTTTTAGAAGCTCCTATCAGCACCTACTCAAGCGGCATGCGGGTCAGGCTGGGCTTCGCCATCGCCGTTCACTGCGAACCGGACATCCTGCTGGTCGATGAAGTGCTGAGTGTGGGCGATCTTGCCTTCCGCAATAAATCAATGCGTAAAATGAGGGATTTTCGCGCAAAGGCGAACGCCCTTATTTTTATAAGCCACAACCTGGATCAGATCCGCGTTTTGTGCGACCGGGTGATAATCATGGATCACGGCCGAACGCTCTTCGACGGGGATTCCAGCGAGGGGCTCATACGCTATGAAAACCTGTGTAAGGATATGCGCGTGGCGGCGGTCAACAGGGACGTGGAAAGCGGGGAGCTTTTCAGGCAGCGCCATGCGGACGGAGACCGCGTGATGTTCGTCGACCTGGGCTTGCTCAACCGTCAGGGCGAGCGGGTCTACACGGTGGGAGCGTTTGAGGAATTGAGGATTTTTATTGATTTCATTATAAATGAAGAAAGTGAAGAGATATTCTTTACACTCGCTGTTTTGAACGAGGCGAAAAACATCGATTGCATCTGGTCGAAAAGTAACGACCGCAACAGGCACAGCTTCAGGAACATCAGGCCGGGTCGCTACCGGGCTGTCGTGACCTATAAGGAGCATCACCTCGGCCCCGGAGTCTACTTCATAAATTACCACATAATGAACGGGGCAACGGGCGAGTCCTATGACCACGGCTTTACCAATGTGTCTTTTTCGGTCAAGTCACCTGCGCATTTTGAGCGTGGCATTGTATTGTCGCAGGATTCCTGGGATCTCGAGCGACTAGTCCCCTGAGGTTGCGCGGACGGGGCGCCGCCGCGCGCCTTGCGCAAGGAACGCGGAGCGCAGCGGCATTGTCACCTTAGGCCCGCGCCGGCAGTCAGCCCGGGCCGGGGCGGATATACAGCGTGCCTTTAAAGGCAGGTACGGTTACAGCGCGGTAACCGTGCTTCCGGGCGTATGCAATAAGGGGCGCATCCAGTTCCCCTTCGAAACCGACAAGGATCGCCCATGGCGCTTCCCGGTCAAGGAGATCGTTCAGGCGCATAGGGGATGTGCCGATAAAGCGGCTCCGGTCTGCAGGTGCGAGCAAGTCCCCGACCCGGTAAAGGAAGGGGCCTGTCGACAGCTCCGGGTACACCGGCAGGTTGGCTTCAACAGCGAACAGCGGCGATAGTGTGGCGATCCGGCCCTGCGCTGCCGGGGTTTTTACCCGCAGTATATGCGATATGAACCCCGCAGTATCGTGCACGAAGAGCCCCGCCCACCTGTTCCTGTGGGGCAGCTTTGCAATAGATGCATGCAGCGGCGGCCCGTTGTATGCCAGCGTTGCCAGGAGGAGAACGAGAAAAAATCCCCTGCGCAGCACCGGATGTATTGCGGATAGAGCCGGGGTTGTATATAGTAGGAGCAGGAACAGACAACTGACGGGCAGGGCATAGTACTGGGGAAACGACGGTGCCGGAGCTATGGCAGAGGCCAGGCCTGTCAGCAGCAATAACAATGCCAGGCAGGCCCCCGGGGATATCCCCTCATGCGTGTTCTTGTTTTTCCGGAGACGATTGACGGCACAGCCGCAGCCCAGCATGATGGGCAGGACAAGAATAAGGTTTTCTGTACGTGATAATATCTCGGCTGCGTAGGCAAGCCTCGCGTGCAGGGCCATCGGCCCTTCGTATCCGGTAATCAGCCGCCACTGGGCGTTGATATGATGATAGCCCAGATTGTTAAATAAAAACCGGGCCGGATCGCTATAAAGAAATGCAAAGAAGGGAATTAATCCGATCGCCATACCGGCAACCAGAGGAAACATGGCGCCGGCAAGTCTGTGTCGCATGCATACAGGCGATGATTTTTTTTGCACAGGGCAGCAAATGGTTATAATTATAAAAGGAATAATGATCGGGGCATAGGTAAGTTTTGCTCCTGCAGCAGCTGCGAGCATGAGTCCGGCAAGAACAAGGCCGCCCGGCTTAATGCTACTGCCGAAGGAGACGATAAATATATAGAATGCAAGCAGCGTAGCGCCTAATGGCAGTATATAATTGGAAACTTCTGTGGCCGGATCAATGACGGTCGTATTAAGCATGAAAAGTGCGGCAACGCCCAGGGCGAAGTTTATATCGCGGACGACGCGGCGCGCTATACAGAAAATGGCAGTCGCGGACATGCACAGAAGCAGAAAGCTTATCCATTTTCCCGTTAAGAGGTAAAACGAATCGATCTTAAGCATGTTAAAAACGATACCGTATGCCATGGGAAGATACGGCGCCTGCAGATAGGCGAAGTCCCTGTACAGGGACTGTCCCTGGGCGGTAAGCACGCCCGCGCAGATGTACATGTGCTCGTTGTGGTTTAATGATGTCATGATGCGGGCAAATGCGCCGATACATGCATATGCAAGGACACAGCACACAATCATGGTAGAGAGGCTGAAGATACGCCGGCCTGCTTTCGTCCGCGATGATTTTTTGAGCAGCATGATACGCTTCCGGTCTAACAGGTGGCCCCGTGTAATTTACGTGTGCCGGTGTCCGCTGCCCTGTTCCGCGGCGGCATGCCCGGGCAGAAGATGACTGTCGGGCAGTCGAAAAAACTTTATCAAAAACAACCCTGAGTTGACAGGGTTTTTTCGTGCTCGCCAGAACGGTTGAGCATGCTCCGGATAACGGGACCTGCTGCGGCAGGCCCGCATATCATACGCACATGCACACGCCATGGCCCCCTGCGTTACCGTCCTCATGTCGGCTCACAACAGCGAACGCTATCTTGCGGACGCAATCGACAGTATCGTCAGCCAGACATTTTCTGATTTTGAGTTTCTGATCATCAATGACGGGTCTAGCGACGGCAGCCGTCAGATACTGGAGGCCTGCACGGACACGCGCATACGGCGCATCGACAACGGGCGTAACCTGGGCCTGTCGGCGTCCTTGAACAGGGGCTTTGCGGAAGCCACAGGCGTGTACATAATCCGCATGGACGCCGATGATATCGCGCTGCCGGACCGGCTCGCAAAGCAGGTTGCATTCATGGAGCGGGAACCGAATATCGATGTCTGCGGCAGCTGGTACGAGATGTTCGGGGATAGAAACAGGGTTGTTAAAACACAGGCTGCCCACGGCGATATTCACGATACGCTTTTTTTCAAGAACTGCATCGCCCATTCGACCGTCTGCATGCGCAAGCAAAGCTTTGAAAACTGTGCGGGTCCCTATACTGAAGCGTACAGGTATGCCCAGGATTATGAACTCTGGTGCCGGACGGTGAATACCCTGGCGTTTGCGAACATACCGGAGGTTCTGTTGCGCTACAGGGTTCACGGTCTGCAGGCCGGCAGCTCTCATATCCGGGAACAGGATACCTTTGCCGACAGGGTACGAAGAAACAATCTGCTCAACATCGGCCTGCGTCTCTGCCCGCAGGAGGAAACCATATATTTTGACATGATAGCCGGGCGTTTCGAACCCGGAAACGGAAACGACGTGCGGACGGCCGCCCGCCTGCTCGAGAAGATTTACCGGGCAGGCCGGGCCGGGCACGGGCGCAGGTTTCAGGACATGCTGCGGACCTATATGAAACCCCTGCCGGCCAAAAGCGTCGAGTTGAAAAGCGCGTCACTGTCCCTGTTTGCCATCTTTGCCGGATGGGGCCTTTTGCCGACTATCGTGAGCAAAGCGCGCTTTTTGCGCGCCTGTCTTAAAAATACGGCGGGAGTATGAGTGTGAACATGCAAAAGCGTTTCGCTGTGCTTATTCTTTTTTTTGAAAAAGCACGCCAGACAGTCGAGTGCGTTAAGAGTTTTCTTCCTTCCGGGGTGCGGATATACATTCTGAACAACGGCTCATCAGAGCGCAATTCGCGCGCCGTGGAGCAATTCTGCAAGCCTTTCGAACAGGTAACCATATTCAGGAGTGATGTGAACCTCGGTGTAAGCCGCGGGCGCAATTTCCTGATTGAAAAAACAGACGAGGAATTTCTTTTTTTTGTCGATAACGATATTGTTATCAAAACCGCCAACTGGGTGGATAGTGCTCTGGCCGCCATCAGCGCGCATCCCGATGCCGAGGCCTTTGCGCCCAGAATGTTCAATGTATGGGAGAACCGTTTTCTGCCCTGTTTTTCGATCGATATCGTCGATAACCGGATGGTCTACCGGTATATCAAAGAATCCGACTGCGGCCCCGGAACGCGCCTGAACTGCATTCTCGGCGGGGCCTCGATCGTGAAAAGGACGCTGTTCGAACGGCTGGGCCTCTACGACAGCGCCATGTTTGTCGGATTTGAGGACTATGAGCTGGCGCTGCGGGGCATACGCACGCAACCGATCGTGTGTATGCCCCTGCAGGACATTATTCTGCATCATGACCATGCTCCCGCCCGCGGAAACGCCTGCGACAGGGATGCGGTTGCGGTTCGATACAGGGTGTCGCTGCATGAGGAGTCAATACGGCAGATACGGGCCCGGCATGGCGTGGAGTTTTTCAATGACACAAGCTGGCGCAAATGGGTTGCCCAGCAGCAGCGGGTACTGGTGCCGGCGCATCCGCTCGCAGCGGTCTGGTCCCGTTGTATAAAAAAAATCAGGTCGATAGCCGGCCGGTGTTGAGGCCGGATACGCGGGGACGTTTGTTTTGTTGCCGGCGCGAAGTATACGCCGGAATTTGTTTGTGATGGGTATGCATCCGAAAATTTTCTGTACTATCGCAACGCTTGACTATCTGCCGCATGTGCGCGCGCTGCATGAATGCCTGCAGCGCTGGGACGCAGGCATGCAGCTGCATGTTTTTATTGCGGATGCCGCACCCGGTCGCGTGCAGGTCAGCGCGTGCCCGCCGGGCATGCGTATGTATTGCGCAGATGAACTCTGCGCGAACGGCACGGGCAGGGCCATCTTTGAAAAATATCACGCTGCCTGCATGGACACTTTCCGCTGGGCCATGAAGCCGGTTTTTCTGCAGTACCTGCTGGAGCACGGCCACGGTGATGCGGTGATCTATGTTGACAATGATATACACTTTTTCAGCGATTACGGTTTCCTGCTTGATGAACTTGACGCTTGTGACATTATCCTGACGCCGCACTGGCGCTCCTCAGACCCGCAGGCCGACAGCACGAATTTTTTTACATTGTATACGTCGGGTCTGTACAACGGCGGCTTTGTCGGCGTGACGAAAAACGCCCTGCCCGCGCTTGCCTGGTGGGCCTCGGCCTGTCTGTATGTGTGCGAAAAAAATGCCGCGCGCGGCCAGTACGTCGATCAGACGCATCTCAATCTGCTGCCGGTGTATTTCGACCGGGTGAAAATCATCAAGCATCGCGGCTGTAACGTGGCCAACTGGAACCGCCTTGAGTGCAGGCGCGAGCAGCGCGACGGCACGGTTTTGATCAATGGCATATATCCGGTGGTGTTTATACACTTTACCCACAGTACCATCAGGGGGATAGAACGGGGTGATGACCCACTGCTTGCCCCGTTCCTGCAGGCGTATTGCGCGAATTTAAAACGTCACGGCGCGCTGCCATATGCAGGCACGGAGCCTGCGGCAGTGCACACCCCCGGGAAATCAGGCCTGTTGACCCGCATACGGTCCTTTTTGCATGGATAACTACACCCGCATCGCGCTGACGGCAAAAAATATCGACACGTATGTTCACCGGAGGGCCATTCTGGCGGCCATCAGGGAGAATTGTGCCCTGTTCTCCGGCCGGCTGCTTGATTACGGCTGCGGCCGGATGCCCTATAAAAGCTCTATCCTCGAGCACTCCGGTGTTACCGAGTATGTCGGCCTGGATATCGCGACCGCGCCTGATTACGGCGGGGTGAGGCCTGATGTTGTCTGGAACGGCGATATGCTGCCGTTCCAGGACGGTTTCTTCGATGTGGTTCTGGCGACGGAAGTTCTGGAACACCTGTTTGATGCAGGGCGCTCGCTGCGCGAGATCAACAGGGTTTTGAAAAAAGACGGGCTGCTTTTTTTTACGGTTCCGTATGTCTGGCCGCTGCATGAGGTTCCCGCCGATTACTATCGCTATACTCCCTGTGCGCTTGAAAATATTTTTAAGCAGGCAGGCTTCAGCGACAGTACCATACAGCCGACCGGGGGCTGGAATGCGGCGCTGGCCCAGATGCTGGGATTGTGGGTTCGCAGACGACCCGGTACGAAACGCAGAAAGAAGATTCTTGCGTGGCTTTTGAAGCCCGTCATCCGGGCGCTGCTCGCGCGCGATGTCAGGCCGGATACGTTCCGGGAAAACACCATGATGCCGGGCCTCTACGGCACTGCCAGGAAATAATGGATGAAGACAATCGCCCTGATATCGCCCAATAAATCAGCATACAGTGAGACGTTCATAGAAGCGCACAGGCGGCTGCTGCGCGCCCGTGTCGTGTATTATTACGGCGGGGCGCTGCCGGATTGCTGTGAAGGGCAGGCGCCCCTCCAGCCGGGCCGGCTTGAGGCGGCCATGAAAAGGCTGCGCCGTTCACGGGGGACAAGCCTGCAGGAGGATATGCTGCTGCGCTCATTCAGGCGCAACCGGGTGGAAAAAGTGTTCGCGGAGTACGGGCCGACCGGGGCAGCCGTCCTGAATGTCTGCCGGAGGGCGAACCTGCCCCTGATCGTGCATTTCCACGGCTATGACATATCGGTTCGCAGGGTCGTGGAACGCTACCGTGAGCAGTATGCCCGGATGTTCGACTATGCCGAGTCGATAGTGGCCGTGTCAAAACCCATGGTCAGCGCACTGGTCGAGTGTGGAGCTGCCAGGGAAAAAATAACCTATGCCCCGTATGGACCGCAGGACGCTTTTTTTGACGTGAACCCGCTCCTGAGCGATAAAACGCTGGCAGCCGCAGGCCGGTTCGTCGACAAAAAAGCGCCCTATTATACGGTGCTGGCGTTTGCACGCGTGCTGAAATCCCATCCCGATGCATGTTTGTATTTTGCAGGGGACGGTCCGCTGCTGAACTCCTGCAGGAACCTGGCCCGCCACCTTGGATGTGAAAACGCCGTAAACTTTCCGGGCGTGGTCGCTCCACCCGCACTGCAGAATGTGTATGCGCGCGCGCGCGGCTTTGTGCAGCATTCAATAACAGCCGATGACGGTGATATGGAGGGTACGCCGGTTGCCGTGCTTGAGGCCGCGGCGGCAGGGCTGCCGGTCGTTGCGACGCAGCATGCCGGCATTCCTGAGGTAGTTATACACGGTACAACCGGCCTGCTGGTCAGTGAGCACGATGTGGATGGCATGGCGGATGCCATGCTCAGGCTGCTGGATGACCGGGATTATGCGATGCGGCTTGGCCGGCAGGCCCGGCAGCATGTCAGAGATAATTTTTCGCTGGAAAAGCACATTGCAATCCTCAACGCGCTGATTGACCGCTGATGCCGGACGCAGGTATGAGCGTTTACGTGGTGTGAGCATATGCAGGTGAGAACTATTGCGGTCGGCGTGTGTACCTTCAGGCGGCCCGAGCAGCTTGCGCGCTGCCTGCAGAGCCTTGCGGCGCTGGACCGCCCGGACGCGGCCGGCTTTTGTATCATTATCGCCGACAATGACCCGGAAGGTTCGGCGCGTCCGGTGGTGGAGCGCTTCAGGGAGGGTGCCGGTTGCGGCGTGTATTACGCGGTTGAAGTGCGGCGCGGCATACCTTTCGCCCGCAACAATATTATTGAGCGGGCCGTGCGGCTGGGCATTACTGATCTGGCATGTATTGATGATGATGAGTATGTTTACCCCGGATGGCTGGTCACGCTGTGGGACCGGTATGTCAGCTCAGGTGCCGATGTCATGGCCGGCTACGTTGAGACCGTATATCCCGCGGAAACACCGCGCTGGATTATTGAAGGAAAATTTTTTCAAAACGCGCAACGGCCGGCCGGAACGCCGCTCAGCACTGCTGCCACCGGCAATGTCGTGTTTAATGTTCAGAAGCTCGCCGTACAGTGGGGTCTGCGCTTTGATGAGAGGTTCGGCCTGGCAGGCGGCTCCGACACTGATTTTTTTTACCGCGCGGCCCGGCAGGGGGCTGTTATGATGTGGACTGCGGATGCGCCCGCCTATGAGGAACTGGCCCGTGAGCGGATGCGCCTCTCCTATCTGCTGAAGAACAGATTCAGGAAGAGCAACCTCAAACCGGGCTATGCTTTGCTGACAATACCGCAGAAAACAGCGCTGTTTTTAGGGCTGTTGAAAAAAATCATCATGGGTGTGCTCGTCCTGCCCGTAAGCCTTGTGCGCGGGTTCAGCAGGTTTGCCGGCGTGCTGAACGATACGGTTGCGGCGATTGCCAATATGCTGGCGCTGCTCGGGTGGCGCTTCAGATGGGATGAATATACGGGATCTTCCGAACGCAATGCGAAACCACCAGATTCATAACATAGCCTACCTGACCTTTAACGGCGCACTGCCGTCGCGCTTTGCCGATGCGGTCTGTGTGATGAACATGTGCAGCTGCCTGGCCGCGCAGGGCGCCGGGGTTGAGCTGATCATTCCAAAGGGCCAGGCCGTGAGCCTCGACCAACTGCAGGCCCACGGGACGCTGTGGGATTTTTACGGGCTGCCTGAAAATTTTTCACTGCGCTACCTTCCCGACCCCTGTGCGAGGTTCAAGGCTTCCGTGCGCAAACCCGTTTATTCTTTTCTGGCGCTGGGTTGCGCGCTGCTGCGCGGCGCTCAGCTGGTTAACGCCCGGCATATTGAGCTGGCGGTTATGGCAGCCCGGTTCGGCAAACCGTTCGTGTTTGAATGCCATAATTTTTTGAAGCCCGCCGGCAGCACCCTTTTCCCGAGGTTGATTGAGATACTGAACGGGCCCCGCTGCCGGGGAGCCGTTGTGACCACAACGCAGGCGGGCCGGAAATCATTTATCGAAGCGGGAGTTCCGGAAGGCAGGATTGCGGTTTTGCCCAACGGCGTTCATCCGCGCCGCTATGAGGGGCTGCCGGCCGGTGAAGAGCTCCGCGGGCTGCTGGGATTGCCGCCTGCCGGAACGCTTGCCTGTTTCAGCGGCAGCCTGTATCCGGGCCGCGGTATTGAAAACATTATCTATTGTGCAGAGCGCTTTCCGGCTGTTTTCTTTCTTGTCGTCGGCGGCAGTCCCGAAGAGGTCGCGCGCTACCACGCCATGGCGCAGGAACGCAGCATACACAATATGCACTTCACCGGGCATGTGCCCGGCACTGAAGTGCCGCGCTACCTGACTGCGTCTGATATTTTATTGATGCCTAATACCAGCGCCAGCAGAGGACACTCCATGGCGTATACATCCTCCATGAAGACGTTTGACTACCTGGCAGCCGGACGGCCGATTGTCGCCTCTGATTTTCCGGTGCTGCGCGAAGTGCTCGTTCATGAACAGAACGCGTACCTGGTTCCCCCGGACAGCGCGCACGAGCTGGCCCGCGGTCTGCAATGGGTGCTTGACAATCCCGGCGCGGCCAGAGCGATGGCTGCCCGGGCGCGCAGTGACGCAGCGCAGTATACATGGCAGAAACGCGCTGAGCGATATCTCTCGTTTGTGCGGTCAACTCTGCCATGAACCACCTGCGCGCTATAACCGAACTGTTTGCCGCCCTGGACCGCCATGCGATCAGGTACTGCCACTGGAAGAGCAATCAGCATCTTGATGAAGCGCTTGCCGGAAAAACCGATCTGGATGTGCTGGTTGATGGCGCTCAGGCCGGAGCGTGCCGGCAGGTATTGCACATGACCGGCTGCAAACAGGTCCTGGCGCAGCCGTCAGCGCGCTATGCCGGCATTGAAGACTGGCTGGTCTTTGACGGCCAGACGGGCCGGCTCGGCCATATCCATCTGCACTTCAGGATTATGACCGGCGGCACGCCCAAAAGGTACCATGTTCCTGCGGAACAGTGGCTTTTGTCGCAGCGTGTATCCCTTTTTAATGTGGCGATCCCGGCCCATGCACGCGAGCTGATCATGCTGATCGTTCGCATAGCTTTGAAGGCCCGCTACCGGGACCTGTCAAAAACATTGCTGCGGCCGGCCTGCGGCGTGCTGTCCGCCGCTGTCAAAGCAGAGCTTGACTGGCTGCTTGCGCGGGTTGATCCGGATGATATCAGCCCTCAACTGCAGGCCTCCGGGCTGCCGCTTGATGCCTCTGCGCTGCTCGGGTTTTTAGAGCGGTACCGTGCCGGCCGTATCACGCCCCCGTACCTGCTCGGGTTCAAAATACAAATGACACGAAGTCTGAAAAACTGCAGGACAGCATCCGGGAGCATTTTTTCCTGCCGCAGGGCGGGAGCGTGCCTGAAAGCCCTGTGGAGGTATGCACCGAAAAAGAAAACGCTGCACGCAAGGGGGCTGTTCTTTGCGCTTGTCGGCGCTGACGGTTCGGGTAAAACCACGCTGGCCTTGGATCTCGCGGCATGGCTCGGATGGAAACTGGAGACGAACGTCCTGTATTTCGGGATACCCAAATCAGCAGGTCTGTACGGTTTTTTTACGAATGCCCGGCAAAGGGCCGACATGTTCACCACGCAGTGCCTGCGCCGGAGGCTCGGTCCGGCGGCGCGTTTTTTCGAGGGCTGTTCGCGGATGCTGAACGCGCTGCTGTGGGTGTATGTGGCCTGGTACCGCTTTGCGCTGAGCCGGCGCGCTCAGGCGTTCATAAAAAAAGGGGGTGTCGTTATCGGTGAGCGCTTTCCCCTGCGGCATTTCAATGCCATGGAAGAGCCCATGGACGGAGCGCGCCTGCAGAAACATCCGCAGGGTCTGCTGCTGTTTCGCCTTGAGCGTTTTTTCTATACCAGGATACTCATGCCGGACCGGCTGATCGTTTTACAGGCCGGGGTCGATGTCTTGAATGCGCGCAAACCAAATGCCTTTCCGCAGCGGCTGCGTGAAAAGGCTGATGCGGTCAACAGCATCAGGGCCGATGCACATACCGTTACCGTTGATGCCGAAGCCTCATATGCGTCCGTGACGCTTGCGGTCAAAACAGCTGTATGGGAAATGCTGTGAAAACACATATAGAGTTTCTCGGGCTGCCGGGAGCCGGCAAAACCACGCTGTGCCGAGAGCTGTGCCGGTATGCGCGCAGCCTGGGCTGTAAGGCCTTTGAGGCAGAGGAGGCATTGTATGTCGCGCTGCGGCGCCGATCGCGCTGGTATAGTCTGCGGCGGCCGGTCAAATACTGTTCGTATGCACGCGGCAGGCGCTGGCTGCATGAGGTATACTCACAGCCGTGTTTTTGCTGTGATGCGCTTGCAGAGTTCCTTGATGCTCACGGCGGCATGGCCCGCACGCTCGCTGCCATACTGCGGCGCCCGGAGCAGTTTCAGGACAGCGCCCTGCTCGTCAAGTGGCTGGTGCAGCTGTTCAGCAGCTATGAGCTGGCCGCGGATATGCTGAAGCGGGACGAAACAATGCTGCTCGATGAGGGTTTCTGCAACAGGGCGCTGTCCATCTTCGGCTACTGCAGCGGGGCCGCTGATCCGGATCAGGTGCGCTCCTATATCGCCGCCGTGCCCGCGCCGGATGCGGTCATATGCATCGATGCTTCAGCGCAGACACGCAGGTCACGGCTCATTGAGCGGGGCCTGCCCGCGCGCTTGAAAAATACGGACCCGGCGCGGCGCGCAGAGCTGGAGCGCAATTTTGAGGCATGCCTGGCAGCGGCTGCGGCAGCGCTTGCCGGCAGGGGTATCCCGGTCCTGCATGTCAGTAATGACGGGTCGCTCGAGGACTGCTATCGGGATCTGCACGCCCGTGCGCGCAGGATTTTTCATGAAACCGGCATTTGTGCAGCGTGAGCGCCATGCGTATCGCCTTTATAACAAATGAGTTTATACGTGAAACATGCACTGCGGGCGGCCTGGGCAGCTACCTTGGCCGGATAACGCGTGCCCTGTGCGAGGCGGGACACGCGGTTGAAGTGTTCGTGACCTCAAACAACCAGTCTGGAACCGCGGTTGTCAACGGTATACCGGTGCACCGGGTCAGAGTCATTGCTGCCGACAGCTTTGTACGCAAGGCGCTGAACTGGGTGCTTGTGCGTCTGTTTAAACAGTTGTGGTCCGGCCCGGCAGCCTATCTGAACAATGCCTGGCATCTGCGCCGGGCCCTGCATGCCCGCGAACAGCAGGTCGATTTTGATCTGGTTCAGAGTACGAACTGCGGCGGCTGCGGGCTGCTGATACGCAGAAAAAAGGGCCGGCTGCATGTGATGCGCATGAGTTCAAAGCGCGATCTCTGGTTCGCGGCTGACGGCAAACAAGGCGCCGGTTTTGCCGCCATGAGTTTTTTGGAGAAAATTGCGGCGCGCCGCGCTGACCGTGTGTATGCGCCGAGCAGATTTCTCGCCCGGGAATGCACCGAACAGTGGCGCATACATACGGGTGTGCTGCGCCCGCCCGTATTCCTGGATGCAGCGCCTGCGGACGCATTGCCGTTTGCGCTGCCCGGCAGGTTTATGATTCACTTTGGTTCGTTCGCTCCCAGAAAGGGCTCGACAGTTCTGGCCCGGGCGCTGGAGACGGTCTGGGAGCAGGCGCCCGACTTTGCCATGGTATGGTGCGGGTCGTTTGCCGACAGCGCAACGCGGCAGGAGTGCCTCCGGTATTTCGGCGCGCATGCGCCGAAGATCATGTTTGCCGGTACCCTGGAAAAAGATATTCTGTATGCCGTCGTACAAAAATCTGTTGCGGCGGTTCTGCCGTCGCGGGTTGATAATCTGCCGAATACGGTCATTGAGAGTTTGCTGCTGGGTGTGCCGGTTATCGGCACCTATAATTCAAGCATTGACGAGCTCGTGCAGCACGGTATCACGGGCCTGCTGGTCGAAAATAATGACGCATCTGCCCTGGCAGAGGCGCTGCTGTCAGTCTGGAACGGCGCGACGAAATTCAGCGCGTTTGAAACGTATGCGGACAGTGTTTGTACGGGCATGGAGCCGCGCTCTGCAGTGGAAAGCCTGGTGCATCTCAGGTTTGAATGAGGCCCGGGACTGCTTCACCGGCAGGCAGCCCCGGCTGATTGCGCATACATCAGAATTTACATGAGATTGTCCCTATGAGTCACAGCAGGCAACAGCGACCGCCCCGCGTGCTGATGATTGTTGCGAATTTCCATCCGGCAGTCGGCGGCACCGAAAATCAGGCCCTGCTGCTGTGCCGGGCGCTCATGCGCAGGGGGCTCGACGTCGCCGTGCTGACGCGCCGGGTGCCGGGCCTGCCTGAAACGGAGAATGTGAGCGGTGTTCCGGTCAGCAGGTCTGTCCGGGTTATCGACCGGGGCAAGCTGTTCGGGGCAACCTATTTTGTATCATGTCTTGCATATCTTGTCGCGCATCGCAGGCGATACGACATCATTCACTGCCATATTCTGCACGGGTTCCACAGCCTGGCGGCACTGTGCATGAAACTGCTGTTCGGCAAGAAGGTGATTATCAAGGTCGCAAGCTCCGGAGCGCTGAGTGATTTCCTGATGCTGAAAAACAGCCTGTGCGGCTCATGGATGCTCGCGGTCTTAAAAACAGCAGACCGCGTCATCGCGCTGTGCCGTTCATCGGTTGCCGAAGCGCGTGCGCAGGGCTTCCCAGATGCACGGATTGCGCTCATGCCAAACGGCGTGGACACAGGGCGCTTCCGGCCGGCCGGCGGGCATGCGGGTGCGCGCAGCAGAATAGTATATGCGGGCAACCTGAGCGCGAACAAGGGCCTGGAGGTCCTGCTCGATGCTTTTTCCCTATTGCAACGGGAGCATGCCGGGCTTATGCTCGACATATACGGCAGCGGCCCGCTGGAGGAAAGTCTCGGGAACGCGGCTGCCGGGCCGGGCCTTGCCGGCGGCGTCGTGCTGCATGGCCGGGTAACGGATCTCGAGCGGCATTTTGACAGTACATGTATTTTCGTGCAGCCCTCGCTTGCGGAGGGCATGTCAAATGTCATTCTTGAGGCCATGGCGGCCGGGCTGCCCGTGGTCGCAACGCGCACCGGGGCGGCCGGGGATATCATTCGAGACGGTGTGAGCGGGTTGCTGGTCGATCCCGGCAGTGCCCGGCAGATTCATGCCGCGGTTCAAAGGCTGCTCTGCGATGAACCCTTGGCTGAGCGCATCGGCCGGCAGGCCCGCGCCGCTGTCGAGGCCGCCTGCAGTATTGAGAGCGTTGCCGGCAACTATCTTGAACTCTATCAGGGCCTGCTTGATCCGCCGGCAGTCAGCCGCGGCAGGGAACGCATGGTATGAAGCAGGTGACATTAGAAGATACTCCCCGGGTTTTGATGGTGCTGTCATATTTTCATCCGTTCCGGGCCGGAGCGGAAAACCAGGCGCTGCTGCTCAGCGAACAGCTGTGTCGCACGGGTGCCGAGGTTTCGGTCCTCACCAGGTCGTTTAAGCATCTGCCCGATTTTGAAACCATCGGAAGCGTGCCGGTGTACCGGCATATAAAAACCGTTAACGCGCGCACCCTGTTCGGGCTCCGGTATTTCTGGTCGTGCTTTTTTTATATGGCTGCACAGCGCAGGCACTATGATATTCTGCATTGCCATATCCTGGAGGGGTTTCATTCGGCAGCAGCTGTGATAGCCGGGCGTATGTTTAATAAAAAAGTCGTGATTAAAATTGCCAATACAGGAACCTTAAGCGATTTTTTTCAGGTGAAAAGGCTGCTCTGCGGGGAGTATATTCTGCGCCTTGTGAAAAAGGCTGACGTGCTGGTTGCCACGTCCCGGCAATCAGCGCGTGAGGCGCTCGCCGAAGGTTGTGCGGACGCACAGATTGCCCTGATTCCGAACGGCGTTGACACGGTGCGCTTCAGGCCTTCAGACGCGCAGGCACAGGCACGCAACCGGATCGTATGCGCCGGCAGGCTGGCCGGTCATAAGGGCCTTGATATACTGCTGGATGCCGTGGGGAGGCTGAAGCGGGAAGGCATGCGCCTGCGCGTTGATATTGCAGGGCAGGGGCCCGAGCGCGAAAATCTTTTGAAAAAGGCCGCTGCGTGCGATCTTGCCGGCGACGTAACATTGCATGGCGAAGTCGGCAGCGTCGAGGCGTTTTTCGACCCGGACGCGGTGTTTGTCCAGCCGTCACGGGCAGAAGGTATGTCCAATGTCATGCTGGAGGCCATGGCTGCCGGGCTTCCCGTCATTGCCACCCGCACCGGGGCGGCGCCTGATGTGATTCAGGATGGCGTCAACGGGATGCTGGTCGATGCGGGCAGCGTCGAACAGCTGTGCGCGGCAGTTAAAAAAATTATTTCCGATGAATCCCTTGCGCGCAGGCTCGGCGCGGGCGCCCGCCGGACAATTGTAGAAAACTATTCGATCAATAGCGTGGCCGAAAAGTATCTGGAGCTGTATCGCGGCCTGACCGTGTCGCGGTCAATAAACAGTTGTAGCTAACCATCAGGGAAAATGTCCTCTATGCCTGCAGAGAAAAAACAGTTTCTATTCCGGGTTCTGCTGCTCCTTATACTCGTGGCGTTGTGCTGGTCGCTGGACGGCATGCTGACGCAGGCCCCCATTACAAAGGATGCCCGTCAGAACCTGCGCGCAGGTTTCAATCTGAACACATGGGGGGTGTTTTCGATTGAGGAACCCGACACAGGGCCACCGTCCCCGGACAATTACCGCGAGCCGGTCGTGCCGGCCGCGGCCGCGCTTTTTATGCGTCTTCATCCGGCCTTTACCGCTGCAACTGATTTTGAGCAGGTCGCCTCCGGCAGCCTGTGCCGGCAGGTGAAGCGCGTCAACCTTGTCTGGGCTCTGCTGACGCTGCTCGGCACCGCCGTGCTGGCGGCAGAGCTTACGCGCAGCGCGGTGGCAGCGCTTGTGTCGTGCGTACTGGTATGGCTGACATTTCTGAGCAATCCTGAACATATCGATACGCTCTGCACGGAGATCCCGACCGCTGCGGTCATGCTCTGGGCATCGCTGCTGCTTGTCAGGAGCGTGCGTGCTGACAGGGTGCGCCTGTTCTTCGCGGCGGGCGCGCTCTACGGCGTTTTATGCCTCACGAAGGCTGTTTTCCTCTACCTCGCGCCCCTGGCAATGCTGATTGTTTTTTTCTGCTGCGCATCCGCTGCGCGTCTGAGCGCTGTGCGCGCGTTCGCCTTCTGCGCGGTTTTCGCGGCGGGCATCGCGGTGGCTGCCGGGCCCTGGATGCTGCGCAATTATATGCACTTCGGCAGTGCTACGCTTGCCCAGCGGGGCGGGACTGTTCTCTATGGCCGCATGCTGCGCAACACCATGACCATGGATGAGGTTGTTTCGGCACTCTATCTGTGGGGCCCCGGTGCTTACCAAAAGCTGGTACGCTCCACGTTTCTCGACAGAAGTCCTGAGGACTTTGAATATGGCGGCCGGGGGGCGCGCCTGAACCGCTCATCCGATTCCGGCTTTGCGCCCAGGGATGAGGCGGCCGAGCGGGCCGGCAGACCCGAAGATGCGATTTCGTTCCACAGCCAAAGCCGGGCCGAGCGGGTCAGGGTGATCAGGCGGTTTGCATCACAGGGGCACGCCAATCCGGAACTTGCATCCGACGATCATCTGCAGCGCGAGGCCCGCCAGTGGATAGTGCGCCACCCGGTGCGGCATACGCTCATGTCGCTGCTGTTCGCCTGGCGGGGTATCTGGTGCTTCTACGGCGGGGGGATATTCACCGCCCTGAACGCGCTGTGCGCAGCCGCGTTCCTTGGCCTGGCCGCCTACGGCCCGTGTGCGGGCAGGCCGCGCATAACGGCATGTATCGCGCTGCCGTTTTTAATGCTTTCGTTTAATGCGTTTTTTTCGCATAATCTCAGCCGCTACAGCGCGCCGGCAATACCCCATCTGCTGCTCAGCCTGTGCGTAGTGGCATGCCTGTTCACGCAACGTTGTACGCACAATGACACTCCTGCAACGAGGTGCCGCCCGTGAAGCTTATCATCCAGATTCCCTGCCACAATGAGGTTCAAACGCTGCCGGTTACGCTGGCCTGCCTGCCCCGCCGTGTCCCCGGGTTTGACACGGTGGAGTGGCTTGCTGTCGATGACGGCAGCAGCGACGGAACCGCCGCGTGCGCCCGCGGCCTGGGTGTTGACCATATCGTGCGTCTTCCCAAGCGCCAGGGGTTGGCAAAAGCATTCATGGCCGGCATTACCGCCGCGCTTGAACTCGGCGCTGACGTGATCGTGAACACGGACGCCGATAATCAGTACTGCGCCGACGACATTGCCGCGCTGGTGGCGCCGATTCTCTCCGGCAGCGCCGACTTTGTGGTCGGGGAACGGCCGATCGTCATGATACAGGACTTTTCATTTGCAAAAAAAATGCTGCAGAAAGCCGGCAGCTGGGTCGTGCGCGCGGTCAGCCATACCGATATTCCCGATGCGCCGAGCGGGTTCCGGGCGATGAGCCGCTCGTGCGCCGGGCAGCTGAATGTTTTCAGCGACTATACCTATACGCTGGAGACCATCATTCAGGCCGGACAGAAGGGCATGGCCATCACCTCGGTTCCGGTCAGGGTGAACCGCGAACTCAGGCCGTCGCGCCTTGTCAAAAGCATTCCGGCCTACATCATGCGCTCGGCCGTGACTATCCTGCGAATATTCGTCGTCTACCAGCCCTTTAAATTTTTCATGGCAGTCGGCAGCCTGCTGCTGCTGCTGGGCCTGGCGCTCGGGCTCAGGTTCCTGTACTTTTATTTTGTCACCGGCACCGGCGGCGGGCACGTGCAGTCCCTGATTCTGGCCAGCATTCTGCTGGGCATGGGTTTTCAGACATGCCTGATCGCATTCATCGCTGATTTGCTCTCGGTCAACAGGAAGCTTCTTGAACAGATAAAGGTACACCACAAGCCCCGCACGCCATAGTGCCTGCGTATACCTGAAGGCTGCCCGATGCGCCCGGCGATAAAAAAAATACTGAATGGCCTCGGCACGCTTGCCACGCTTGCCTCTGTTTTCTACCTGCTGGCCACACTTGCCCGGAACGCGGACAGGATAGACTTCGCGTTCAGCCCCGCGCTTCCGGCCGCGGCAGCGCTTTTCTGCCTTACGCACGGAATTCAGGCGGTGATCATCGCAGCGCTGCTCGACACGAGGGTTCCCTACCGGAATCTGCTGCGCATCAACAGCGCGGCCCAGATATACAAGTATCTGCCCGGCAACATCGCGCATTTTTTTTCGCGCTGGATGCAGCTCGGGCGCCACGGCGTGAAAAGCCCTGAAAACGCGCGGCTGATCGTGTTTGAAACCCTGCTGCTGGTCGTGACGTATCTGCTGTTCGGATGCGTGTTTTTCATGACCTGCGGACGGGAATTCGCGCAGGCGCTGCCGGGCGGCCGCTTGGTGCTGCCTGCCGTGGCGGTCTGCGCCGCCGCGGGCGTGTGGGCGGCTGTAAAAAAAAGAGCACTCGCGCTGCAGGCGCGCCACCTGGCCGTCATAGCGCTCTACAGCTGCTCGGCGCTGCTGTTCGGCGTGATACTGTGCATTCTGAATACGTATATGGTACCTGCAATCAACGGCATCGGGTTTGCGCAGTATACGGCGGGTTTTGCGGTCGCCTATCTGGCCGGCTTCGTGGTCCCGGGCTCGCCGGGCGGCATCGGAATCCGGGAGGTGGTGTTCGTGGAGATTTTCAGGCAGGCTGGCCATGACGTCTTTCTGCTGACCAAGCTGATAATCCTGTTCCGGCTGGCGGCCATAGGCGCCGAGCTCCTTATGTACTGCCTGACGACGGTTGCAGTGAGAAACAGGCCATGATATCGGTCATCGTTCCCTGCTTCAATGCGCGCGCCGATCACCTGCGCGCCGTATACGAATCCTTCAGGCAGCAGACGCAGCCGGGCTGCGAGCTTATATTCGTCGATGACTGCTCCACTGACCGGCACTATGCGTCGTTGCCGCATGACCCCGCGGTGCGGGTCGTGTATAAGGAGCGCAACAGCGGGCCGGCCGACGCGCGCAACACGGGCGCACAGCAGGCCGCGCATGCTGTTTTGTTTTTCACCGATGCAGACTGCCGCCTCGGGCCTGACACGCTGCGCGTCGCGCGTGAGGCCATGGCGCATGAGCATATAGCGGCAGGCGATACAATCGTCGAGGCCGCAACACGGCTGGGGAGGCTTGTGGCGCAGCTCGGGTTTCCGGGCGGCGGCTCAATCGGCTTTGAACATGTGTGGCGTGTTGACGCGCAGGGCTATACCCGCAGTATCAGCAGCTGCAACCTGGCCATACGCAAAGATGCTTTTTTGCGGATCGGCTGTTTTGATCCCACGTTTCCGGTGGCCGGCGGCGAGGATACGGTGTTTGCCAAGGCGGCCCTTGCGCGAGGCTTCAAGATAAAGTACGTCAGGCAGCAGAAAGTCTATCACGCCGAGGTCGAGAGCCTGCGGCGCTTCCTGGCCTGGCAGATCACGCGCGGCCGCGGAAACTATCATATACAACGGCGGCTCGGCAGGGTGGGCGGTTTTTTCCTGCTGCGGCTGTGGTCGTTCAAAAATTCGCTCATGCGCGCGGGCGCATGGGCGCCGCTGACGCTTGTGCTGATCGTGCTCGCGGTTGTCTATCAGGCCCGCGGCTATCGGATGGAAAAGAAAAAAAATGCCAAAGCCTCGCTATGAAGTGACCGACCGGTTCGTGCTGCACGCCGGCTATGCCTGCAATGCCCGCTGCGCTTTTTGCTATTACCTCGAAGACCTGCGGCGCGGAACCGTCAAAAATTCCAGCACCGCCCAGAATAAGAGAAAAATCCGCTTTGCCCATGCGTTCGGCAAGCGCGCCATCGATATTTCCGGCGGCGAGCCGACCATACGCAAAGATTTGCCGGAGCTGATCAGCTTCTGCAGGCAGACGGGCTACAGGACGATTAACATCATAACAAACGGCATCGTGACATCCGATGCAGCCTATTGCGCAACGCTGCAGCAGAGCGGGCTCAGCGAAGCGCTGTTTTCGATCCATTCGCATGATGCTGCTGTGCATGACCGCCTCACGGGCGTTCCCGGCAGTTACCGGAACATTATCCAGTCGATTGAAAATTTTTCCGCCCTGGGCATGCCGGTCAGGATCAATACGGTCATAACGAACACGAATTACGGCGAGATCGACCGGTTCCTGGCCTCAGTGCACGCATGGCAGCCCGCCACCGTCAATCTGATTGTTTTCAACCCCTCGGAAACAGCCGTGCATGTTGAAACAAACGGCCCGGTGCGCTTCTCGGACTATCACGCCATCGGCGATGCGATTTCAAGCGCGCTTGACGTGTGGAAAGACCGCTTCAGCATGATCAATGTGCGCTTTCTGCCGTTTTGCTTGCTGCGCAGGCATCCGGATGCAGTCAGGACGCAGTGGCAGAAATTTCATGAAGCCCAGGAATGGGACCCGTTCCTGAATGTGCTGTTTCAAAAGGGGGCCGTCAAAGCACTGGCGGCGCTGTCGGCCGGTGTCTTCTGCCCGGGCACTGCGCCGGCGTTCAGCTTCAGGCGCTTTGATACCCTGCTCGGCAAACTGCTGTCGAATTTCAGGATCAAGTATTATTACCGGCAGAATGAAGAATGCCGGCGCTGTGACGTGAGCCCCATCTGCACCGGCTTTCAAAAAGACTATGTCCAAAAGTGCGGATTCCCGGGCAACGCCCGGATAACCGTCGCGAATGCTAAGATAACCGACCCGCTCTTTTTCGTGAAGCAGCCGAAGTACAAGCTCATTTTCCCCTGCTTGTAAACCCGTCTTTTCGTGACTTGCCTGACTGACTTCGCTGCTATCGCTTCAACTACGCATCAGATCTTTTCTGAGCGTTTATTACATTGCTTTTTGGAATCTGGAGGGGATCAATGGCGGCCGAGATACCGTTCAGACTGTATCCTTGAATACCAGTCCTGTTGCCATGCGGTTTTTACCAGCATAGTATTGAAAAGGAGGGGCATACCGGCTGATATAAAATCACTGGTACCGACTGAGGTCATTGAAAAGAAGATGTACTTCATACGGGGGCAAAAGTAATCCTCGACACTGATCTGGCTGAACTTTTCGGCGTTGAAACAAAACGCCTGAACGAACAGGTCAAACGTAATCGTTCGCGTTTTCCCGTGGATTTCATGTTTCAGCTCACCCGGGAAGAAGCTGAGGCATGGCAGCGTGTAAGGTCGCAATGTGCGACCTTACAAAGAGGACGGCATTTGAAATACCGGCCTTTTGCCTTCACTGAGCACGGGGCCATTATGCGAATCAGAAGTAATCCTGATTGGTTTTGTATTAATACCTATAGTGCGTACATCTGAGGTCGATTACGCCACCCCTTTTTCGCATCTACGGGCAATTGAAATGCATTACTGTATGTGGTAGGATTTGTTCATGAAATACGAGGTCGGCCTCAAGCCCAAAGCGGTTAAGGATCTGCGGCATCTGCAGACACAGGATGCAACGCGGGTCGCCGATGCGCTTGAACGGCTTGCAGAAGGCCTGGCAGGCGATGTAAAACAGCTGACCAATCACAGCCCTGAATACAGGCTGCGTGTCGGCCAGTACCGTGTCCTGTTCGAGATCGAGGATGAGAACCGGATCACAGTGTACCGTATTGTCCATCGCCGCGAGGCATACCGGTAGACCGAAGGAGAGAAGCTATGGTCACATTACACCCGAACATTCTTGAGCACGATGGCAAAAAAACCTTCGCCGTGCTGCCGTACGAAGAGTTCCTGCAGGTGCGCGAGGAGCTCGATGATTACCAGAACCTGAAAGACCTTCGCGAGGCCAAGGCACTGGAAGGTGACGCCTCTGCAACCCCTCTCAGCTCCGTCAGGAAAGAGCTCAAGATCTGAGCGTTCCGGACTGATGGTTCTTCCTCTGGACACGCACGGTGTGTCCGCTCATAACCGATCCGACATCCAAAATCTCAAAGCTTTTTTTGTACCCCTTTTTTGCGTGCCCAAAAAAGTGGTACCCCCAAAAAAGGGCACCCAGCAACTCGGCCTGCGGCTGCCCTCACAAAAGACATGTTCACGGCGGCGGCACGAACTCGCACATTCGGGCGCTCAAACAGCGCGCCGCCGGCACCCGTGTCCATGCCTTTTGTTCGGCTTCGCTGCTACGGGTTTTAAAAACCTTCAACATAGAATCTTTAATTTTGACTTTTGGGGTTTAAATCCCCATCGTTTTGCTGCGTAGGGGAGCTTCGTGAAGCGCCCTCATGCATGAGTGCGGGGCCGGGTCGTTATGCATGTCGTAGGGGCGGTCCCCCCGTGGCCGCCCGTATAGTTCTTTCTTGGGGGGACACTTTCTTTGGCGGCAAAGAAGGGGGGACACATTCCTTTGTTGACTAAGTTTCTCTCTTCCGCTACTATCGCAGAAGCTTTTGTTTAATTGTGCTATAAACAAAACCCATAAAAAGCGGAGGGGCCAGCCATTAAGTCCTGTACCTGTATCCTGTCGCACTATTTATAAACCGTGTGCTCATCCGAATCATGTCGGGTGCGGAATTCTAACTGCACTGGTATATGGAATTCCATTGCGCACGGAAACTTTTTTTACATGCACGTCAAAAATTTTTTCAATACCTGGAGGGGCAATAATGACAAAAAGAAAGCCTCATCAACAAAAGACGGCCGCTTCTGACCCAACAAAAAATAATCTGCCCGCATCCTATGCTTCAGCGTTTGCAGAAATAAAAGAGCGTATCCGCGCAGCCCGCACTGCCGCCCTGCGGACAGTCAACAGGCAGCTGGTCGGTTTGTACTGGGACATCGGGCGAATTATCGTTGAACGACAAAGTACCGAAGGCTGGGGTCGATCAGTCGTAAAGGTTCTTGCGGCCGACCTTCAGAGGGAGTTTCCCGGCTCCGGCGGATATTCCGTTCAGAACCTTTGGTATATGCGGCAGTTGTATTCCGAATATCATGCGGCGCCAAAACTCCAACCGCTGGTTGGAGAAATTGCATGGAGCCATAATCTGATCATCATGTCCCGCTGCAAAGATTTCCTGGAGCGCGAATTCTACATTCGCATGACCCGGAAATTCGGCTGGTCGAAAAACGTTCTCATCCACCAGATCGAAAATCAGAGTTACGAAAAAAGCCTGCTGGGTCAGACAAATTTCGATGCGGCGCTGAGCCCGGCATTGCGCGCCCGGGCCAGGCTTGCTGTCAGGGACGAATACACCTTCGATTTTCTGGAGCTGGGCGACAAGCATTCTGAGCGCGAGCTGGAGCGTGCCCTGATCGGCCGCGTCGAGAATTTCCTCCGCGCTATGGGAGGCATGTTCGCTTTTGTCGGCAGCCAGTTCCGCCTGGAGGTCGAGGGCAGGGAGTATTTCATCGATCTGCTGCTTTTCCACCGCCGACTCAAGTGCCTCGTCGCCATCGAGCTCAAGATCGGCGAGTTCGAGCCTGAGTATGTCGGCAAGATGCAGTTCTACTTGAGCGTTCTCGACAAACAGGTGCGCGAGAAGGGGGAGAACCCCGCTATCGGCATTATCCTGTGTAAGGAGAAAAACCGGACTATTGTCGAATACGCTCTCATGCCAGCCGGCAAGCCCATCGGCGTAGCCACCTACCGGATCGTAAAAACACTGCCCAAAGCGCTCAGGGGACAATTGCCCAGCCCTGAGCAAATCGTAAAGATACTTGAAGGACATAGTTCAAATCCTGGAGGCTTAAGGCCGTGAGCCCGATGAGCGCATTTGAAGACATAGAAGCCTGGCAAAAAGCCCGGTTTTTGTTCGTTCATTTCTTTGCTCGCTCCAAAGAAACGAACCAAAGAAAGGGCGCCCAGCAACTCGGCCTTCGGCTACCCTTGTGAAACGCACGCACGCGGGAACGACACGAACTCGCACATTCGGGCGCTCAAACAGCGTGTCGACCGAAATCCGCGTGCGCACGCTTCGCTCGGCTGCGCTGCAATGGGGTTAAAAACCAAAACCTGAAAAGCAAACGTAGTGGCCGCGCTGCATGGCCACGATTTTTTGGAGGGACGGGCTTCCGCACGTCCGCAATGCCTTGTCATGCCGGACCCTGATCCGGCATCCAAAATCTCAAAGATTTTTTCGCACCCTTTCTTTCGCGGCAAAGAAAGTGTGCCCCCAAGAAAGCCGCCCCGGCGGATCGCGTCCTTCGGATTCCCTCGCGGGCACATTCTCAAGGGGTCGTTATGAACTCGCACATTCGGGCGCTCAGACAGCATAACGACCGTATCCTTGATACTGCACCCGCCCCGGCTGCGCTCCGATGGGGGTTTAAAACCCAAAACCTCAAATTCAAAATCTACAAGATTGTCATTTCGAAGAAGCGAAGCGACTGAGAAATCTTAGGGCTTTGATCTTATCCTGTCATGCCGCACTTGATGCGGGATCCATTTTTTATGTTTTGATTCTATGTTCTAAAAAACCCGTTGCAACGATGCCGAGCGAAGCGTTTGCACGCGGATTTCGGTCGACACGCATGTCCGTAGGGGCGGTCCCCCCGTGGCCGCCCAGGTAGGGGCGACCGGCCGGTCGCCCCTACAGTGCCGACCCCGCGTGCGTGCGTTTCGCGAGGGCAGCCGCAGGCCGAGTTGCTGGGTCCACCCTCCGTAGCAGGCTACTGCGGAGGACGGGCACCCTTTCTTAAAGCCTTTCAGGCTTTAACGCTGCGCGTTTTGGTTGTTGAGTCCCGACTTTAGTCGGGACAGCTACAGCTCTTTGGAGTGAGCAAAGAAATGAACGAAAAGTTCTTCCAGTTTGCATCGTGTGCCAAAGGATCATCAGGGGAGGTGAGGGCGCAACTCTATGTCGCGCTGGATGCGGCAAACAGAAATCAAAAATTCAGCGGCTGGAAGCTTCGGCGTGCAGTTTCAGGCCCAGGGCGTGGACAACCTTGAGAATTGTATCAAAGGCAGGGCTTCGATCACCCGAAAGGGCCTTGTACAGGCTTTCACGGGAAAGGCCGGCATCGCGGGCAACCTGTGACATGCCTCTGGCACGGGCGATATCGCCCAGAGCCTTTGCAATAAAGGCGGCATCACCGTCAGCTTCTTCGATACAGGCTTCAAGATAGGCGGCCATCTCCTCGGGTGTGCGGAGATATTCAGCAACATCGTAGCGGGTTGTTTTTGTTTTTTGCATGACAGTTTAAAGTCTTAAAGGTTGCGTGCCAGGGCAATAGCTTTTTTAATATCCCTGTCCTGGGTTCGTTTGTCGCCACCGGCAAGCAAAATGACTATTTTACTTGCTTGCATGGTGTAATACACCCGATACCCCGGGCCGTAGTCAATCCGCAGCTCAGAGACTCCCTCACCGACAGGCTTCACATCTCCGGGGTTGCCAAGGGCAAGCCGTTCGATCCTGGACATAATACGAGCTCGTGCATGAATATTACGAAGCCTGTCGAGCCATTGAGTAAACGTATCGGTTGCGCGTATTTCGTACATTTAGATTGTAGCCAATTGGCTACACCCTTGTCAAGGTGTATCTTGAAGTAAACTGTTGTCGTCAACATGCTATAGTCGCTCTTTAGATTGGTTTCTTCCCTTGATAGTTTTAAATCCCGTTCGTTGAGCAGATTTTTTCGCACCCTTTCTTTCGCGGCAAAGAAAGGGTGCCCCCAAGAAAGCCGCCCCTGCGGATCGCGTCCCGACTAAAGTCGGGAGTCCCGAGCCGGGCACATTCTCAAGGGGTCGTTATGAACTCGCACATTCGGGCGCTCAGACAGCATAACGACCGTATCCTTGATACTGCACCCGGCTCGGCTGCGCTCCGATGGGGATTTAAAACCCAAAACCTCAAATTCAAAATCTACAAGATTGTCATTTCGAAGAAGCGAAGCGACTGAGAAATCTTAGGGCTTTGATCTTATCCTGTCATGCCGCACTTGATGCGAGATCCATTTTTTATGTTTTGATTCTATGTTCTAAAAAACCCGTTGCAGCGATGCAGAGCGAAGCGTGCGCACGCGGATTTCGGTCGACACGCATGTCCGTAGGGGCGGTCCCCCCGTGGCCGCCCGTATAGTTCTTTCTTGGGGGCACCGCTTCTTTGGGCGCCAAAGGGGTGCAGAAAACCTTTGGACATTGGACCAGGGACTTTGGACCATAGACCGCTTTTTTTGGACTTTGGACCGGTTCATCGGACCTTGGACCGAAAGCTACGCCCCCTGCATTACTTCTGCATTACTTCGTTGACTAACTATTTAAACTTAGATAGGATTGCGTAAGCTTTCGAACAAATGTGCTAAAAAATTATTAACCATAAAAAATGCGGAGGGGATACTGACCGGTATACGTACTGATGCCTGACATTACAGCCTACATCCGCGCATTCTCCAGCCTCAACGTCAACCGGGCGCCTGACTTATGAGCGAACACATCTCAAAAGAGCAGGCACAGGAAATCGTCCTCAGACACCTTGGCATCGAGCTGCAAAACTTCTTTGGAATTCTTGACGGCATCCCCGAAGAAATCTGCGTCTATCTGCCTTCTCAAGACAAAAAAGATTACTGGTGCATGTTTGTGCCGAAGCTTGACGGTATAATGGCCGTTGGCGGATGCAGATTTATATGTGTTTCAAAAAAAACCGGGAAGGTGACCTTTGACGGCATTGTAGGGGAATAGAACGTTTTATCCGCGCATGGATGCGCTGGCGTGGAGGTTGGGCAGGCTGGCAGGATAAAGTCGATAAAGGCGCACTTTATGAAGCTTTGGGTCGGTGTCACGGATAATCAGTGGTTCAACTTCCTGTCTGAAAAAAGACCGGATGAGGTCAATTTCTGGCAACCCAGTGCAACCCCGCCATTTACCAACGCACCAACAGGCATGCCTTTTTTGTTCAAGCTAAAACGCCCATATAACCATATAGCAGGCGGTGGCTATTTTGTAACGTACAGCAGGCTTCCTCTCAGTCTTGCGTGGGAGGTCTTCGGAGAAAAGAACGGTTGCTCATCCCTGGAAGACCTTCGCCGAATTATTGCTCCTCTCGTCTCTCGCGAATTTAAGGACGGTGACATCGGCTGCACGGTGCTTGCAAATCCATTTTTTCTTGAGCAACAGCAATGGATCGAGGATATCCCCGGCTGGTCATCTAACATAGTCCGGGGGAAGATGTACGAAACCGGCGATGTGCTAGGCCGTGTTTTGTGGAAAAATGTTCAATTAAGTCAAGTCGAGCAACCAATGCTTCAGGCCGCAGAGCAAAGAGAAAAATACGGCGAAGCTATAGCTGTTCGACCACGCCTTGGCCAATCGTCCTTCCGTGTTCTCGTTACAGATGCATATCAGCGCCGCTGCGCTATTACAGGTGAAAGTACCTTGGTTGCTTTAGAGGCAGCGCATATTGTGCCGTACTCTGATGCTGGCGATCATGATGTGCGCAATGGTCTTTTGCTGCGAGCGGATTTCCATCGTCTCTTCGATGTGGGCCTTGTCGGGGTGACCCCGGAACTCAAAGTAAAGGTCAGCCCACGAATACGCGAAACATGGTTCAATGGTAAGGCCTATTATCGGCTCGATAATCAGCCTTTATCGGTCATTCCGTCGCAGCAGTCGATGCAGCCAGATCCGGATAGACTCAATTGGCATTTAAAAAATTGTTTTCAGGCTTAGGTGTTTGATTGTGATGCAAGAACAAATTTTAAAACGTGCATATTACTCAGCAACAATTGAACGCTTTTTGCGGGCTCCCCAAAAAGAAATTTTGGGTGAGCTTGCGCTGAACAATAATTTTACATTGCTGCAAGCACAGCGCAGTGCATGGGTTGATCAAATAGCAATTCTTCAAGATGTCTTGGTGTCATACCAGGGCTCGATTTATTTTGAATATTCAATTCCTAGGATGGGCCAACGGATCGATGCGGTCGTGCTCATTGGCCCCGTTATATTTGTCCTTGAATTTAAAGTAGGTGAAAAGGCTTTTACAACACACGCCATCGATCAAGTCTGTGATTATGCGTTGGACTTGAAAAATTTCCACGAGCCAAGCCATGATAAATTTATAGCGCCTGTTTTAATTTCTACCGAAGTTAAGCATGTCAGCCCGGTCGTTTCATTAACCCCGCAGAACGACAAATTCTTTTTACCGATTAAATCGAACGTAGATACCCTTGGCAGCGTATTCCATGAAGTTCTTGCTTTTGCAGAGGGTGAGTTTCTTGATTCAAGCGAATGGGAAAGAGGTCGTTATAGTCCTACGCCTACAATTATCGAGGCTGCAATGGCTCTCTATAAGGGCCATGCAGTTCATGAGATTTCTCGAAGCGATGCAAGCGCAATAAACCTCAGCCAAACATCTGAGTCAATTTCAGGAATCATCCGTACTTCACGAGAAAAATTTTTTAAAACCATCTGTTTTGTTACTGGTGTTCCTGGCGCGGGGAAAACGCTTGTGGGGTTGGACATTGCTACAACACATATTGATAATAAAAGCGACCTTTATAGCGTATACCTTTCAGGTAATGGCCCCCTTGTTGACATACTCAGAGAAGCTTTAACCCGTGATAAAGTTCAACGCGAAAAGTCTCAAGGTAATAAAGTTACAAAAAAATTTGTTATGAGTGAAGTTAAGATGTTCATACAAAATATTCACCATTTCCGGGATGCATGTATTGTCGACCTTCGACCACCGATTGAACACGTTGCATTATTTGATGAAGCCCAACGCGCATGGGATATTGATCAGACAGTACAGTTTATGCGACGCAGGAGAGGCAACCATGATTTCAATATATCAGAACCGGAGTTTTTAATTTCATGCCTAGACCGTCACAAAGATTGGGCTGTAGTCGTTTGTTTGGTTGGCGGAGGGCAGGAAATAAATACCGGTGAAGCCGGAATCAGCGAATGGATAGACTCTTTGAACCGTTCTTTTCCTGAGTGGCACGTACACATATCGCCCCGACTCTTTGACGCCGAGTGTGCTGCTGGTGATGCGTTGAGGAGCCTCGAAACACGAAAGAATGTTTTTTTGAATGAGGCCCTTCACCTTGCTGTTTCAATGCGTTCTTTTCGTGCTGAGAATGTTTCATTGTTTGTTAAACAAGTCCTCGATTGCAAGCCCGATGACGCAAAAGAAACGCTCGCGCAGATTAATTCGAAATATCCAATTGTGTTGACTCGCGACCTTAAGAAGGCAAAAGCATGGTTGAAAAACCAGGCACGAGGGACAGAACGCTATGGCATAGTTGTTTCTTCGCAAGCACTAAGACTTAAACCATTGGCTATTGATGTGCGTGCAACGACTGAGCCGATTCATTGGTTTCTTGATGGAAAAGACGATGTTCGCTCATCGTATTATCTTGAGGATGTTGCCACAGAGTTCGATATTCAAGGCCTTGAGCTTGATTGGGCGTGTGTAACATGGGATGGTGATTTCCGCTATACAGAAGGCGACTGGCACCATTTTTCATTTGTCGGATCAAAATGGCAAAAGATCAAAAAAGCTGAACGTCAGCTTTATCTTAAGAATGCCTACCGCGTGCTTTTAACCCGTGCGCGGCAAGGGATGGTGGTTGTAGTCCCTGAGGGTAATTCTGAAGATCATACACGGAAGCATGAATATTATGATACGACTTTTGAGTATTTAAAATCTTTAGGTCTGTCGGTCTTGTGATTTCACCCTTGTTGACGCCGCAGCTATGGAATTAGTCAAAATATCCAACTGGAGCAATTTTAGAAAGGTCTTCTCAGAAGAAGGCCTTTCTTATGAATTTATTGTTTGTTTAAATGGTGGGCTTAAGTCGAGCAAGGCCATTGCGCGGGTTGAAAGCTCTGATGATCCGCAAAAAGAGATTTATGAAGTTGAAAACTTCATAGATGATTCCGTTGAAACCATAGCCCTTTCATCCTTGATGAGCGACACAACTCATACTATCAACATGGCTTTGTGCAACGGTGCGCTATTGCACGAAAAATACGATTGATTTGGAACTTTTCTTGGCTTGCTGGTCAGCCCATGGCTGGAAGAGGGGACGTTGTTGAATTGGTTGAATAACTAATCAGGGAACCATCAAACGTTCATAAATAGACACATCAAGCTGCCAGTATGACTTATGAAACACATCCGACAAAGGGCAGTGATTGATTGCGGCGTGGCGACCGCTGCCATGCTCGCGGGTGTTTCATATACCGAGGCTGCCCGTGTGGCGAATCGGCTTTTGCATGAGGCCGGCATGGGGTGTGCCGCCTTCATAGAGGTCATGGAGGCACTCACGGGGTCCGCCTGGCCGATCACCCGGCCGGTCAAACGGCCTCTTGCCGACCACAGACTGCCCACCTGCCCTGCTGCTATCGTGATCAGGCCGGATTACCGCGACTACGGCCACTGGGTCGCCTCTGACGGCACCCGTGTTTTTGATCCCGCCATTACCCGGATATATCCTGTGGCAACGTACACCAAACGGCATTGGAAAGTGATACGAACGGTTGTTCAATATTGCTCATAACAGTTGAAAGTTTTCCGATTACATTTGTATTGACTCGCATGAAGCAGCGGCCTATACTTTTTTTTAATGATTGAAACGCCTGCATGGGGCGTATCGGGGAGGGAGCACGGTTTGTCGCCGACCATTTTTCGAAAGCATGATACCGGTTTTTCTTTTATGCCAATGAGCGGAACGAACCGCCGCATATACATGTACAGCGCAATGATGCTGTCGCAAAATTCTGGCTTAATCCTGTCAGCCTCGCACAGAACCATGGGATGACATCGGCTGAACTGAGCAGGGCATTTTCCCTTGTCGAGCAGAATGAAAAAATAATTATGGAGAAATGGAATGGGTTCTTCAGCCGCAAAAAAAATACATGAATTCATGGCGGTGAAAGTCTATTTTGAGAAAAAATTTCTCTGCGTTGTGCTCGATGACGGCAGGGAAGTCAAGGTGCCGCTTGAATTTTATCCGCGGCTCAAGCATGCGACCGCATCCCAGCGCAATACGTATCAACTGATCGGGCGGGGGACGGGCATTCACTGGCCTGCGGTCGATGAAGACCTGTCCGTTGAAGGCATCGTGCTTGGCATTCCCAGCCGGTTCTAATAATTGCCGATGTCCGGATAGGACAGCTTTTCCGCAGCATCCGGAGAATACCAGGGGTCGTCCATAGAAAAATAAATACAAACCGGAGGGGGAGGAATTAAATCCGGTGACACCATACTGATTTTCGTATCCTGAGTTAAATACCTCACGGCACGGTATCTGTAGATGAGAGTTGATTTTTGATATGCTGCCCGGCCCTGATCAGATTATTGCCTGTCCTAAGTGTAAAGGTCGTGCGCGGCATGAGACGTTGCTGTCAGGCAATACATGTGGTGCACGTGTTTGGACGGATGGTAAGCAGGAGGCTCCGATGCTGCCGCACCCGCCGGCTGTAGTGAAATGCCGCCACTGTGGGGAGTGTTATTGGCTGGATGATGCTAAAGAGGTTGGTACTGTAGACTGGGGTCCAGATGGAAATGAACCAACCAATACTGAGTGGGCTGATGCGCAAATGGTCAAGGAGCCCACAGAGAAGCAATACTACCAGGCTATTAAAAAAGGACTGGCAAAAGATAAAGGACAAGAGGTGGAACTTAGGGTTTTCGCATTTTGGCGAAGGAATGATGCCTTCAGGAAAGCATCCAGGAAAAAGAAAATTTCGAGCGAGCCGGGGTTGTGGAGTACGAATTTAGAAATTTTGGCCTCTCTTTTAACTGAAAAAAATGACGACCACCGCATGATGAAAGGGGAGGTGCTTCGCCATCTCGGCAGGTTCGATGAAGCAAAGCAGGTACTGGGTAGTGTTGAATCACCTGACTATGCATCGGCAGTGCAACAGATTATAGCATTATGTGATAGCCGGGATAGGTGTGTCAGGGAGTTGGCATTCAGCGACTAATGGATGCGCTGCGGGAAAATCCGAATGCTGCCGGGGTCGGTCCGGGATTTTTTGATGCACACTTCCGGAATACTTCAATAAAATTTCAGATTTCTCACCCCGACGGTGCCGGGATTCGAAATGACAATCAGGGGCTTCGGGGGCGCTTTTTGGTAGTGAAAAGGCGGGTGTAAGGAGTGGCCGGCCAAGCGGAGTTCATCCTGCGCTGCGGGACCTTTCGACTGAGCTCAGGACACAGCCCTTGTCCGGACATATGTTGCGTAAACAGCGCGGTCCGCAGCTCGAGCTTATTTTTATTGGATTCTCATTGCAAAATAGTGTAGTTTCCCAAACAGGATGATTCTACGCCGTTCAGCGCAGCCACGGGGTGCACAACAATGGACAAACAGGCAATTCTTGAAATCCTGAAGAGCTACAAGGCCCGGCATGCCGCTCAGTACGGCATACGCAGGCTGGGGCTGTTCGGTTCTGTCGTGCGCGGCAACGCCCGTGATGACAGCGATGTTGACATCGTTGTTGCTCTTGAAAAACCGGATCTGTTTTCCCTGGCGGGGATCAAGCAGGAGCTTGAAGATCAGCTGCATAAGCAGGTTGATATTGTTGCATACCGTGAGCATATGAACCGTTTTTTGAAAACCCGCATAGACAGGGAAGCGGTCTATGTTTGACAGGGAACTGGTCCTGGAAATACTCCGGCAGATTGAGGAAGCGGCAACGACAATACTCAACCGGTTTGAGCCGGTTGCAACTGTCGCTGACTTTACGAACAGTCCCGCCGGCGTCGAGAAAATGGATTCGATCTGTATGCTTCTGATTGTGGTCGGTGAGGCGTTGAAGAACCTCGACAGGAAAACAGACGGCACACTCCTTGAGAATTACCCTGATATTGACTGGAAGAAGGCCAAGGGCATGCGCGACATTCTAACGCATCATTACTCGGAAGTGAACGCCGAGGCGGTCTTCAATACCTGCAATGATAAAATTGGCCCGCTTGCTCTGACAATTCGGAAAATCATTTCCGACCTTTCCCGCGACACACTTTAAGAACCAGCTGCACCGGAATCACCCCGGGCCAAGGGGGGGGGACGTTGTTGAATTAGTTGCATAACGTGTACGGTATTTTCTGAAATCAACCAAAAAAACGAGTGTCAGGCGAACAATGAACATTCTCTGCGCCTCAGCGCCTCTGCGGGAGAAAAGAATTGTGAAATGCATGCCTCGCGCAGAGACGCAGGGGCGCAGGGAAAAATACGGGGCAGGCAAACTATGTCATATGCACGCGGTTGAAGATCATGGGAAGTTTTTCGGCCGGAAAGCGACAATACTGTGAGCGTCTTTAATAAGGAGGCTTGAAAATTCCGTAATCGGCCAAACCGGCTGAGCACAAACTCGATTCCAGCGGATTCGCGGGAATTACAAACAAAAAATCAGGAGGGGCACAATGGCTACAATGAAAGTAAAAGGTCGGCAAATTGCTGTAATTTGTAAAGATCAGGAAGATTATATCTGTATTACCGATATCGCACGGTACAAAAATTCAGACCGAACTGATGATTTGATCAGAAATTGGCTGAGGAACAGGAATACAATCGAATTCTTAGGAATATGGGAGTTGTTGAATAACCCCGGTTTTAAACCCGTCGAATTCGACGGGTTTAAAAAACAGGCCGGTCTTAACAGTTTTACAGTAACGCCACGCCAATGGATTGAAAAAACCAATGCCATTGGTCTTATCTCGAAGCCCGGCAGGTATGGCGGCACTTATGCCCATAAGGATATAGCTTTTGAGTTTGCATCTTGGATTTCCGTTGAATTTAAGCTCTATCTCATCAAGGAATTCCAGCGCTTAAAAGAAGTTGAACACAAGCAGCTCGGCTGGGACATTAAGCGCAATCTGGCCAAGATCAATTATCGTATTCATACTGACGCCATCAGGGCGAACCTGATTCCGAAAGAGCTCACAAGGCAGCAGGTTAATCGTGTTTATGCAACTGAGGCCGATGTGCTCAATATGGCGCTTTTCGGTAGGACCGCTAAACAGTGGCGCGACAGTAATGATGACAAAAAGGGCAATATCCGCGACTATGCCGATGTGTCGCAGCTTGTGTGCCTTTCAAATCTTGAGAACCTGAACGCTCTTTTCATCAACGAAGGCATGCCGCAAACAGAGCGTTTGACCAAACTCAACAAAATCGCAATTCAGCAGATGCGGCTGTTGACGGAGAATGTTCATATAAAAAAATTAGAATCGGGAAGAAAATAATTGCCGGACTCGCTTCGTTTAGTCCGGCCTACAGTTTTTTTAAACGCAATAAAAGTTAATAAACCGCAAATGGCCATCAGCGGAACGCCCTTAAAAAAGTAAATAAGTTTTTTGCGCGAGGGAGGGCATGAGCTAAGTCCAAAGTCGCGAGTCCAAAGTCCAAGGTTCAAGGACCAGAGTCCCGCCGGAGAATCATGAAAGTTTTCCGGCTGGATTGCGACTATCATCTGAGCCGTTGGTTGCGTGAACTGTTTTGACAGAGATAATAAGGCAAGGGGCTAATAATAGTTCAACATCTCCGCTGATCGGCTTCTGCCCATGCTGATGAACGGCCAGGTCTCGGTGGCGTAAGAGGAAAAGATGAATTTCGATATCTACTGCGATGAGAGTCGCCCCGATCTCCTGACCACCCAAAAACCACTGGCGAAATATATGCTCATCGGCAGTCTTTGGCTTAAAACCGATGACAGGACACGGTTCAAGGGAAGTATTCATTAACTGCGCGACAAATATAGAATAGGGCCAGAGTTTAAATGGCGAGAAGTGACACCATCAAAACAGAATTTTTATATTGAACTCATTGACTGGTTTGCCGCGCAGGGAGATAATCTGCGATTTCGCTGCATTGCCGTTGAACAGCGCAAAAGGTGACAAACAAATTATTTTTCTTAAAGAAACAAGGCATAAAAAAACCCGCCGATTTGCCAGGCTGGCTCGGCGGTGGCCTTTGTAGGTTCTCGTGCCACTGGCAGAGAACAATTACACTTTAGCCTATAAGGTCGATCAAGGCAATACAGAACATAAATTATTTATACGTGGATTACACCGCCAGGTGACAGACAAAATATGCTTTCAAACCTCTGCGACTGGCTCCAGCCCATGCTGATGAACGGCCAGGTCATGGCGGTGTAAAAAGAACATAGAGCAATTGCCGACAGGCGGACAGTTGTTTGGCTTGTTTAAACGGAAGTGTTTATAAACCGAAAACAGGGAGGGGCACAAGGCCATGATGGCACAGAAGAAAATCGACAAAATCGCGCTGTTCGAAGGCAAACGCATTCGTAAAACCCTCCACGAGGGTCAATGGTGGTTTGTCGTGGAAGATGTTGTTCTCGCATTGATTGAATCACGCGACCCCAAGCAGTACATTCAGCGGATGAAGAGGCGCGATCCCGAGCTGGGCAAAGGGTGGGTACAAATTGTACATACCCTTCCAATTCCCACTGAAGGCGGCCCGCAGGCAATGGAGTTTGGGCCGGGGTCGGACCAGGATTTTTTGAGATAACTTGCCGGAATCTGCTCATAAAATTTTTTAAATTGTCTGATTTCGTGGCTTAGAAGGCAATTTTCAGCATCAAAAAGGCGGGTTTAAGGATTTGCCGGATACGGCACGAGGGGACGCTGCTGTTGTCGCCGTACAGGGAACATGCTATAAACAGGTCGATACTACTCGTCAGGAAAGGACATCAACCGGTATGAAACCCTGTAAGGGCAGTGCAGCGCTGACAGCTATGCTTGTGGTGCTACTGCTCTGTTCGGCGGCCGCGTCCGCGGACGATGTGTGCGCCCCCAAGCGGCTTGACTGGATGCTTGAAGATGAGCAGTGCGGCGATCTGGTATTTGCCGATGTTGTTGAAATCATGCTCACCTGCTATGATGCGCACCTGCGCGCGCGCGCCGCGGCCGGGCTCGGCCGTGTCCGCGGCCCTGAGGTGTTCAGCGCTCTGTACCGCGTGTTTGAAAAAGACCGCAGCCCCAGGGTGCGCGAGGCCGCACTCAACGCGCTTGCCGCCATCATGCAGCGCACAGCTTTGCTGCCCGGTCGAGAGATTATGGAGGCCTTTTTTCTGGTGTACCAGTTCGACCGCTACAGGCCGAACCGTGACCGGGCGCGTGAACTGCTTGAGCGCTTCAGGGCCTGCCCGAAAATGCTTGCCGGGCGCACCTATGTTTCCGCGCGCTACCGCCCGCTTGTACCGCTGCAGGTGCACGAGTCCCCGGATCTGAAAAGCGCTGTTAATGCATCGTTGCAGCCGGCTGACGTGTTCGCCATCGTCGATGAGCTCTACGCCAACGATCAAACGACCTGCTGGTTTGCCATTGAAACTCCGTCGGGAATGCGCGGATGGGTCTGCGGCCTGCGCGATGGCCGCGAATACATCGGCACTGACGATGTGCCGCCCCGGCCCTTTGAATCCACTGTCAGAAGCCTGACTGAAGTCATCAACCCGGCCCAGAAACTGGCGATTGAGCTTCGCAGCGGCAAACAGGACGATACGTTCCGGCCCGGTGACGAAATCGTATTTTTTGTCAAGGCCGACCAGGACTGCTATACATAGCGACATAAGTATTTGCGCATATCGATCTTTTCTGCTATACTGCCTTTATAGAGCAGAAAGGAGGTTGTCATGCGCAAGCTTCAAATCACAGAAGCCGATCTCATGC